>NZ_LABX01000130.1 GCF_001043915.1 Methylobacterium aquaticum
GTTCAGGGCCGGGCGAAGGGCGCGTCCGGGGTCGCGGCGGGGGAGCCGGGGGGCAGCGGTCCGTCGTCGCCGATCACGCTGGTGGTGCCGCCCGGCGGTCCGTCGAAGCCGACGACGCCCATCGGGTTGCTCGGCGTGACGTTCGGGTTGGGCCGCAGCGGCCGGACGCTGCCGGTCGAGAGGGGATCGGCCGGGGAGGCACCCGGGCTCGTCGCACGCGGGCTCACCGTGATGTCGAGGGCCTCCTGGGCGGTCGCCGGGCCGGCGAGGAGGAGGCCGAGGCCCAAGACGGGCAGCAAGACTGGCCTTATGACGGTGGTCTTCATGGCGGGAGGTCTCCGGTGCGGCGGGCCGCTCTCTGCCGGATCAACCCGCCGGGCCCGGGTCCGGGTCCCCGACCGCACGGAATGCCCCCGGCGCGGCAACGTGCGCCGTTGCCGGCGCGTTGACCCCAACCTCTCCGGGCCTAGCTTATCGGCAGCGGGCGCTCTCGCCCGCTCGGGAGAGGCATGATGGCGGGGTCCTCGGTCGCGGTGGTCGGCGGCGGGTTGGGCGGTCTGGCGGCGGCCTGCGTGGCCGCGTCGCGGGGGCACGACGTCACTCTCTACGACAAGAATGCCTGGATCGGCGGCAAGGCGGCGGTGCTGCACGAGGGCGGTTTCCGCTTCGACATGGGGCCGACGATCCTCACCGTGCCCCGGGTGCTGGAGCGCATCTTCGCCGAGTCCGGCCGCTCGGTGCACGATTACATGGACCTGCGCCGCCTCGACCCGCAATGGCGCTGCTTCTTCGACGATGGCAGCCGCATCGACCTGATGGAGAACGTCGCCACGATGGCGGCGGAGATGGACCGCTTCGCCCCCGGCCAGGGGGCCGGCGAGGGCTACCGGCGCTTCCTCACCCTGTCCGAGCACCTGCACGGCATCTCCGAAAAGTTCTTCTTCTGGAAGCCGGTGCAGGACCTGTTCGATACGATCGACATCCGCGCCAACCTCAATCCCGGGACCTTGCGCGACGTGCTCTCCCTGCGCATGCACGCCTCGGTCGCCGGGACGATCCGGGGCAAGGTGCGCGACGCGCGCCTCGCCCAGATGCTCGACCACTTCGTGCAATATGTCGGCTCCTCGCCCTACGGCGCGCCGGCGGTGCTCTGCGCCATCGCCCATATGCAGACCGCCGACGGCGTCTGGTACCCGATGGGCGGCACAAGGGCGGTGGCCGAGGGGCTGATGAGGCTCGCCGGCGACCTCGGCGCGACGCTGAAAGCCAACAGCGACGTCGAGGGCGTGGCGATCGAGAACGGTGCGGTGAAGGGCGTGCGGGTCGGCGGGAGCGTGGTGCCCTATGATCGCGTCATCTCCAACATGGACGCGGTGCGGACCTACCGCGAGCTGGTCGGCGGCGAGGTCGGCCGCGCTTACGAGAAGCGCAGCTTCGAGCCGGCCTGCTCGGGCGTGGTGCTGTATCTCGGCCTGAACAAGCGCTACGATCACCTCGCCCACCACGACTTCGTGTTCTCGCGCGACCCCGAGGAGGAGTTCGACGCGATCTATCGCAAGGGCGAGCCGGCGCCGGACCCGACCGCCTATCTGGCGGCGCCGAGCGTGACCGACCCGTCGGTGGCGCCGCAGGGCGGCGAGGCGCTCTACGTCCTGGTCCACACGCCCTACCTCCGCCCGCACCACGACTGGTCCCGGATGCTGCCGGCCTACCGGCAGAAGATCCTCGACAAGCTGAAGCGCACCGCCGGCATGCCGGACATCGAGGAGCGCATCGTGGTCGAACGCCACCTGACCCCGGCGGACATCCATTCCCGCTACAAGGTGCTGAACGGCGCGATCTACGGGCTGGCCTCCCACGGCCGGATCATGGGGGCGTTCAAGCCCGGCAACCGCTCGCGGGAGGTGCGCGGCCTCTATCTCGCCGGCGGCGCCGCCCATCCGGGGCCGGGCATGCCGATGGTGATGATGTCGGGCTGGATCGCCGCGGATGCTCTCGACCACGATGCGCGGGGTGCCGCCGAGGACCTGAAGGCGGCCTCGTGACCGGGCGGGCCGACGCCTCCGGGCGGGCAGGCCTGCCGCCGGACCCCGTCGCGGCCCGCTCCCCCCTCGTCTGGCGCTTCATGGGGCTCTACTTCGCCCGCTACGCCAAGCGCCACCTCAATGCCGTGCGGCTGGCCGGCTGGGGCCAGCCCCCCGCCGCGCCGCCGCCCGGGCCGGTGGTGATCTACTGCAACCACCCGGCCTGGTGGGACGCGGCGATCATCATCCTGCTGGCGCAGCGCTTTTTCCCGGAGGCCGAGAGCTACGCGCCGTTCGACGCCGCGATGCTGGCCCGCTACCGCATCTTTTCCCGGATGGGCGCCTTCGGGGTCGATCTCGACTCGCCCCGGGGTGCCGCCGCCTTCCTGGCCGCCTCCCGCAGGATCCTGGAGCGGCCGGGGCGGGTCTTGTGGATCACCGCGCAGGGCCGCTTCAGCGACGTGCGCGAGCGGCCCTTGGGGCTCCGCCCCGGCGTCACGCGGCTGCCCGAGCTGGCGCCCGACGCCCTGGTCGTGCCGCTCGCCCTCGATTACGCCTTCTGGGAGGAGCGCGGGGCCGAAGCCTGCGCCGCCTTCGGGCCGGGGATTCCCGCCCGCGCCCTCCTCGCCCTGCCCCGCCCGGATCGCCTCGCCCGCCTGGAGGCCGACCTGACCGCCACCCTCGACCGCCTCGGCGCCGACGTGCGGAGCCGCGACCCCGCCCGCTTCATCTCCCTGCTGGACGGGCAGCGCGGGGTCGGCGGCGTCTACGATGCCTGGAACCGGATGATGGCGGCCGTCACCGGGCGCCGCTTCGTCGCCGGCCATCGCGAGGGACGGGCGCCGTGACCGTGCTGGCGCTCCTCGCCCTCGCCCTGGCGCTGCTGCCGGCTTGGCTCGCGCTCGCCAACCTGCTGGCGCTGCGGGGCAAGCCCGGGGCGCCCGTGCCGGACGGTCTCGTCTCCATCCTGATCCCGGCCCGCAACGAGGCCGGCAATATCGGCCCGACGCTCGCGGCGGCGCTCGCCAGCACCGGCGTGCCGATCGAGGTGATCGTCGCCGACGACCACTCGACCGACGCGACGGCGGCGATCGTCTCCGCGATGGCGGCCCGGGATCCGCGCCTGCGCCTGATCGCGGTGCCGCCGCTGCCCCCCGGCTGGACCGGCAAGAACCACGCCTGCCACGTCCTGGCCGCGGCCGCCGCCGGGCGCCACCTTTTGTTCATCGATGCCGATGTGCGCCTCGCCCCCCGCGGCGCCGCCTTCCTGGCCGGTGCGGCCGTGGCGGCCGGCGCGGCCCTGGTCAGCGGCGTGCCCCGTCAGGTCACCGCCTCATGGGGCGAGCGCCTGACCGTGCCGATGATCAACCTCCTGCTGCTCGGCTACCTGCCGATCGCGCTGATGCGCCGCCTCCGGGATCCCGCCCTCGGGGCGGCCTGCGGCCAGCTGGTTCTGGTGGAGGCGGACGCCTATCGCCGGGTCGGCGGCCACGGGGCGATCCGCGAGAGCCTGCATGACGGCGTGCGCCTGCCCCGGGTCTTCCGCACGGCCGGCCTCGCCACCGACCTCGTGGCGGCGTCCGACCTCGCGACCTGCCGGATGTACACGGATTTCCGCCAAGCCTGGGCGGGCTTCTCGAAGAACGCCCATGAGGGACTGGCGACGCCGCGGGCGCTCCCGGTCTGGACCCTGCTGCTCGGCGGCGGCCATGTCCTGCCCCTGCCGCTCGTGATCGCGGCGCTCCTCGGCGCCGGCAGCTTGCCCGTGGCGGCGGCAGCCCTCGCCCTGTCCCTCGGCACCCGCGCGGCGATCACGCTCGCCACCCGCGAAGACCCCTGGACGATCGCGCTCCATCCGCTCACCGTGGCGCTGGCGCTGGCCTTGCAATGGAACGCGCTCTTGCGTCCGCGCCGGGCGGGGGTCGCCACCTGGAAGGGGCGCACCTACCCGGCGGCCTGACGCGACCGAGGGAGATTCGATGACCGAGATCCGCGACCTCGACGGCGCTGCCACGCTCCACGCCTACCGCGACCGCACGCTCTCGCCCCGGGAGGTGGTGGCGGATGCCCTGGCCCGCATCGACCGGTACGGCCCCGACCTCGACGCCTTCGTGCTCGTCGACCGCGACGGCGCGATGGAGGCCGCAGCCGCCTCCGAGGCGCGCTGGGCCAGGGGAGAGCCGCGCGGCCCCCTCGACGGCGTGACGGTCACGGTCAAGGACAACATCGCCTGGGCCGGCCACCCGATGCGCCGCGGCTCGCTCACGACCGCCGACACGCCCGCCGCCGAGAACGCCCCCATCGTCGACCGCCTGATCGAGGCCGGCGCGATCCCGCTCGCCAAGACCACGATGCCGGAATTCGGCTGGAAAGGGCTTGGCGATTCGACCCATACCGGTTCGACCCGCAACCCCTGGGACACGCGCACCACCACCGGCGGCTCCTCGGCCGGGGCGGCGGCGGCGGCGGCGCTCAATCTCGGGCTGCTGCATATCGGCACCGATGGGGCGGGCTCGATCCGCATCCCGGCCGCCTTCTGCGGCATCTACGGGCTCAAGCCCAGCTTCGGCCGGGTGCCGGCCTTTCCGCCCTCCCCCTTCGGGCCGGTGGCGCATCTCGGGCCGATGACCCGGGGCGTGCGCGATGCCGCCCTGATGATGCAGGCCATCGCCCAGCCCGATCCCCGCGACATGGCGGCGTCCCTCGTCGCGCCGCCGGATTATCTCGCCGGCCTGGAGGACGGGGTCCGGGGCCTGCGCGTCGCCTGGAGCCCGCGGCTCGGCTTCGCCACGACCGTCGATCCCGAGGTGGCGCGGCTGACCGAGGCGGCGGCCCGGCGCTTTGCCGATCTCGGCGCGATCGTCGAGGAGGCCGATCCGGGCTTCTCCGATCCGGTCGAGACCCTGAACGGGATCTGGCTCGTCGGCGCCTGGTGCGTGCTCCGGGCGATCCCGGAGGAGAAGCGCGGCCTCGTCGAGCCGGCCCTGACGGCTGCGGCCGAGCGCGGGCGCGAGATCGCGGCGCCCGACTTCGTCGCCGCCCTCAACGCCCGCGGCGCGCTCTTCACCGCCATGGCGCGGTTCCACCGGACCTACGACCTGCTCCTGACGCCGTCCCTCGCGACGCCCGCCTTCACGGCCGGCCACCTGACGCCGCCGGACGGACCCTTCGGCGACGACTGGCTGAACTGGACCCCGTTCTCCTATCCCTTCAACCTCACCGGCCAGCCGGCCGCGACCGTGCCCTGCGGTCTGACGGAAGCGGGCTTGCCGGTCGGTCTTCAGATCGTCGGCCCGATGGGGGCCGATGCCCGGGTGCTCGCGGCCTCGCGGGCGGTCGAGGCGGCCCATCCCTGGCCCGTCCTGGCGGAGCCCCGGGTGACGCATCGGGCGTGATCCCAACGGCCCAGGATGCTGACACATCGGTTCGATCTCGGGCAGGCCCGGGATCGACGGGGCCGTCGACCCGTCTCAACGTGTCGATGCCACGCCCGGATGTCCGGGATTGTGGGCTTGGCGACAATGCGAGAACGGAACCAAAGGTCGTGTGCAACGACCGTTGGTCTCACTCCCGCATCTCGTCGATCCGCGCCGCGAGCAGCCGGATCTTGCACGACGAGGCGAGTTGCCCCGCCGCCGAGCCGCCATGGTAGTCGAAGTCGTAGAGACTGTCGCAATGGCGCCGAAAATACTCCTCCCAGGCGGCTTGCGCGGCGAGGAAGGCTTTGCGCCAGTTCTCCGCATCCTCGCGGCCGGCGAGGCTGCCGGGGCTCGGCGGCCGGGCGGCGACCGCCGCGATGGCGGCGAGCTTGCGCTCCACCAGGATCCCGAGGCGCTCGCGCAGGGCCTTGGCGGTGTCGTCCAGGCACGCGCCCTTCAGATATTCCGGCAGGTCCTTGCCGGTGCAGGCCCGGATGGCGGCCGCCGCCGAGACCGGCTTGTCCGCCGGGCCGGCCGTCGGCGCGGCCGTGGCGGAGGCGGCCACCAAGAGGAGCGCGGCCAGGCTTGCCGCGGGGCGTCCGTGCCTCATCCGAGCCATGGCCCCACCCAGTCGCCGCCGGCCAGCGCGATGCCGACCGTCGCGATGATCGCGCCGGTGACGAGCAGCAGGACCTGCTGGCGCGACGGCAGCCGGCGGGCGCGGGCCTGGCGCCAGGGATTGGCCAGTTCCATCCTACTCGGCCGCGGCTTTGCGCGAACGGCGGCGCGGGGCGGCGGGCTTCTCCTCCGGCACCGCGGGGGCTGCGGGCGCCACGGGGGTGGGCTCCTCGACCACGACAGGCATCGCCGCCGCGGCGTCGCGCCGACGCTGCCCGAGGCCGAGGCTCTTGGCGAGAGCCGAGCGCTGGGCGGCGTAGCTCGCCGCGACCATCGGGTAATCGTGCGGCAGACCGAATTTCTGCCGGTAATCGGCGGGCGTCAGGCCCTGCGAGGTGAGGTGGCGCTTGAGCGAGCGGTAGGGCTTGCCGTCGAGGAAGCTGATCAGGTGGTCGGGCGTGACCGACTTGCGGATCTGCGCCGGGGTCGCCCGGGTCTCCTCGACCGCCGGCGCCGCCGGCTGGCCGAGCGCCACCAGCGAGGCGTGCACCGAGGCGATCAATCCCGGCAGCTCCGCGACCTGAAGATTGTTGTTCGCGACATAAGACGAGACGATGTCGGCTGCGAGGCCGACGAACTCAGACTGCTGCTCCAGGTTGACGTCCGACACGAGGTTCCATCCCGATCTGAGAACCCGGCACGCTCCGAGTCGTCCAGGCATATCGGGAGAGATGCACCTTCATCAAGTGCAACCATGCCATCTACAAGGAAAACCTGTGTATCGCGGGCGGCCTTTGGTTGCGGCGGATCGGTCTTCTCCCCGCCGTCGGCTGTCGCATCGATGGTCACGCGCCGCGCGCCCGGCCTGTTGCACCGCCGCAGTCACCGACTCAGACTTCCCGGCCGGTCAGGGAGAACGGTGCGGCCGGCCGCCATCCCGCCGAAACCTTCCCGCCGATCGGGGCGTCGCCGCGATCCGATCCGTCGTCGTCCCCTGTTGCCGGCCCGTCGTGCGAGGCCCGCAAGAAGGTCTTGACCGGTCCGGCGAACCAGCCTATCAGCACCGCACCGACGCGGTGCCGCGCCATCCCGGACAGATGGATCCTTCCTCTGATCTCAAGTGCGAACCGCCTCGTTGGGGGATAGTTTAACGGTAGAACAGCGGACTCTGACTCCGTTAGTCGTGGTTCGAATCCACGTCCCCCAGCCAAAGCGTTTGCCCGTCAAGTCAAAGGCTTGGCGGGCTTTTTCTTGCCGCCCGAGTGGTGTTGCGATCGGCGTGTGGCCGTTGCCCCCGGACCGGGGCGCTCCGGCGCAGATGATCGCCCTGATCGCGACTGATCTCGCGACCCTCCGCGTCGGCGGGGAGGACAGTCGGGGCCGGTCTCCCGGAGCACCGGCGGACGAACCATCCCGCCCGGGAGGATCCTGCCCACTTGGGGCCGGCCCCGTCAGCCCTCGGCCGCCCGCAGCGAGCGGGCGCAGGCCGACAGGATCGCGCGGGCGTTGTCCGGATAATCGTCCTGAAGCACGGCTTCGAGGGTGCTGACGGTCTCGGCCAGCAGCGCCTCGCCGTCGGCGACGCCCTGCTTGTGCAGCGCGACCGCGAGCGCGGTCGCCAGGGTGGCGAAGGCCATCCCCACATCCTGATCGGTCATGAGGGAGATCCTCGTCGTCGAGGTGGGCTGTCGGCAGGAACAGGGACGATGGTGGGCGCGACAGGGATCGAACCTGTGACCCCTACGATGTCAACGTAGTGCTCTCCCGCTGAGCTACGCGCCCATCGGCCCGCACGGCATGTGCCTGCAGCCTGGATCGGCCACCTCACAACGAGGGGCCCTTCTGTTTTACACGCCATCCGGACCATTCGGCCCGGTGCCGCTCCGAGGGAAACCCCTGACATTCGGAACGGTGATGGTGGGCGCGACAGGGATCGAACCTGTGACCCCTACGATGTCAACGTAGTGCTCTCCCGCTGAGCTACGCGCCCTCGGCGCCGCAAGGCGCGGCTCCGGTGTGAGACGGCGTATAGAGGCTGCCGCGGCGGGTGACAAGCGGGTTCCTGCGGCAACGCCGTTTTCCATTGCCGGCTCTCGACGGCCCCGGCCCGGCGGGCCGATCATGGGCTGGCGACGAGGCGAGTCGAGGAGCGGCCAGACCCATGGACCCGATGCGGGAGCACGCGGCGCGGATCTTCTGGGGCAAGGCCCGGCCCGGCCGAGTCGCGGCCCACGACCCAAGCGCGGCCCACGACCCAAGCGCGGCCCACGCCTTCCACCCGGCCTGGGCCCATGGCCTCGACGTGGCGGCGTCCGGGCGGGCGCTGCTGCGGGCGCGGCCCCGGGCGGCCCGGGCCCTGGCGGCGGGGCTGGGGGTCGAGGTTCCGGCCTTCGAGGCGTGGTGGCTGCACCTGCTGGCCCTGCACGACATCGGCAAGTTCTCGCCCCAGTTCCAGGCCAAGGTGCCGGCGCTCTACCCCGCGCATCTGCCGCCGGCGCCGTCGCATCCTCCCGATCCGGGCCATCCGGCGGCGGGCCTGCGCCTCGTCGGCGGCCTGCTGATGGACCGCTCCGCCCCCTCCGGCCTGATGCGCGGCTGGACGCCCCGGGCGCGCAACGCCCTGCTCCAGCCGATCTTCGGGCATCATGGCCGCCCGGTGCCGGTGCCGCAGGACTGGCAGCCCGAGGATTGGCGCCCCTTCTTCCCGCCGGCCGCCGCCTCGGCCGCCCTCGCCTACTGGGCGGCGGTGGAGGCGCTGCTGCCGGCGCCGGACCTGCCCGCGCCGGCCAGTGCCGCGGCCAAGCAGGCGAGCTGGCTCCTCGCCGGGCTGACCGCGCTCGCCGACTGGATCGGCTCCAACCAGGCGTGGTTTCCCTACGCCGCGCCGGAGGCCGATCTCGCCGCCTACTGGGACGCGGCGTGCCGGCGGGCCGAGGCGGCCCTGCGCGAGGCCGGCCTGGTGCCGGCCCGGCCCGGCCCCCGGCTCGCCTTCGCGGATCTGACCGGCCTGTCCCATCCGCCGACCGCGATCCAGGCCTGGGCCGAGACCGTGCCCCTGCCGGACGGGCCGCTCCTGATCCTGATCGAGGACGTGACCGGGGGCGGCAAGACCGAGGCGGCGCTGATGCTCGCCCACCGGCTCCTCGCCGCCGGCCGGGCGGACGGCCTCTACCTGGCGCTGCCCACCACCGCGACCGCCAACGCCATGGTCGACCGGGTCATCCCCTATGCCGGGCGGCTCTACGAGGAGCGCGCGCGCCCGTCCCTGGCCCTCGCCCATGGCCGCGCCGCCCTGCACCCGCGCTTCCGCGCCGCCGCCGAGGGGTTTTCGGACGCCGAGCCCGGGGCCGACCGGGGCGAGGAGCCGGATTCGGGCGCCGTCGCCACCGCCTGGCTCGCCGGCGAGAGCCGCCGGGCGCTGCTCGCCGATCTCGGCATCGGCACCATCGACCAGGCGGTGCTGGCGGTGCTGCCGAACCGCTACGGCAGCGTCCGCCTCGCCGGCCTCGCCGGCAAGGTGCTGATCGTCGACGAGGCCCATGCCTGCGACGCCTATGTGAGCGCCGAGCTGTCCCGCCTCGTCGCCTTCCACGCCGCGGGCGGCGGCACCGTCGTGATCCTCTCCGCCACCCTGCCCTCCGCCGCCAAGGCCGAGCTGGTGGCGAGCTGGCGCCGCGCGGTTGGGACGGGCGGAACCGGGCTCGCCAAGGCCGAGTACCCGCTCGCGACCCTGCTGGCGCCCGGGGAGGAGCCGGTGGAGCGGGATCTCGACGCCCGGGGCGACCTGTGCCGCACCCTCGCGGTCACCCGCGCGCCGGACACGGAGACCGCCTTCGCCCGCATCCGCGCGGCGGCGGAAGCCGGGGCCTGCATCGCCTGGATCCGCAACAGCGTCGACGACGCCGTCGAGGGCGCCGCGGCCCTGCGGGCGGCGGGCCTCGATCCCGACCTGTTCCATGCCCGCTTCGCCATGGGCGACCGCCTCGCGATCGAGGCGCGGGTGTGGGCGCGATTCGGCAAGGAGTCCCCGCCCGTGGGCCGGCGCGGCGGCGTCCTGGTGGCGACCCAGGTCGCCGAGAGTTCCCTCGACCTCGATTTCGACCTGATGGTCAGCGATCTCGCGCCGATCGATTCGGTGCTCCAGCGCGCCGGCCGCCTGTGGCGCCACGACGGCCGGCCCCGCCCGATCCCCGGCCCGGAACTGGTCGTGGTCTCGCCCGATCCGGCCGGACCCGTCGCGCCCGACTGGGTCTCGTCCGCCTTTCCCCGCGCGGCCTATGTCTACCGCGACCACGCGATTCTGTGGCGCACCGCCCGGGAACTGGCGGCCCGCCCTGCCTTCCGCGTGCCGGAGGATGTGCGCCCGGCGATCGAGGCGGTCTTCGCCGACGACGAGGCCGACATCCCCGAGGCCCTGCTGCCGATCCACTTCGAGGCCCTGGGTCGGGCCGGGGCGGAGCGCGCCACCGCCCGCGGCGCGCTGCTCGATGCTGCCGCCGGCTACTGGCCCGACCAGGCCTGGCCCGACGAGGGGACGGTGCCGACCCGCCTCGCCGAGGAGAGCCGGACCCTCCGCCTCGCCCGGGTCGAGGCCGGCCGGCTGGTGCCCTGGCACGCGGAGGCCGATCGCCGCCTGGCCTGGGCTCTCTCGGAGGTCGCGGTGGCCGTCCGCAAGCTGCGCGGCCACGTCGCCCCCGCCCCGTCCTGGCACGCCGCCGTCGCGGCGGCCCGGTCCGGCTGGAGCCGCTTCGACGAGGCCGTGATCCTGCTCCCTCTGGAGCCGGGGCCGGACGGCACTTGGCAGGGCACCCTGGTGGCCGAGGATGGCGGCTCCCTCGTCCTGACCTATGGCGCACGGCGCGGGCTCATGCTCTGAGCCGTCGGCGCCGGGCTCTGGCGCCGGGGGCCGATCCGGGGCATCATTGGGCCTGTCCGGGATGCCGAATTGGGCCGGCGGAACGGAGCGGAAACGCCGGTGCGCTGTTTGACATCGTAAAACGCGAGGCGGATCAACCGCTTCCAGAAGGAGTGTTCCCCGCAGGCGCGGGGATGAACCGCCGTTCACGTCCTCCTCGCCGAGCCGGTAGCCGTGTTCCCCGCAGGCGCGGGGATGAACCGGGGTGCCAGGGCGCCTCGACCATCCACTCGATGTGTTCCCCGCAGGCGCGGGGATGAACCGCACCGGATGCGCAACGAGGCCGCCGGCTCGTCGTGTTCCCCGCAGGCGCGGGGATGAACCCTTGCCAGCCGCGCCGCCCCCCTGCTACACGGTCGGCCGCACGAGCCGATCTAACCAATTGATTTCATTGATGATGAGGCGCTGCCGACCAGGTGGCCGCCGGAGGCGCACGGACAGGTGACGGCCCAGACCTCTTTTCCTTCGCCCGATTCCGCCGCCCCCTTGCGCGCCGCGCTCCGCCTCGGGCGCGGCCGCGCCGTCACGCGCGACTTCTCCCGCCTCCGGCTGGAGTTCGGCGTCGAGGGCCTGCGCCTCGACGTGGCGGATCTCGGGCTCGGCGGGCGCTGGGTGAGCATCGCCTTCAAGGACGAGAACCACGGCGCGTTCAGCCGGGTCGAGCTGACCGCCATCGTGGACGGGCCGGAGGGGCCGCAGGGCACCAGCCTGTCCGAGCGGGCCTTCGGCCATGGCCGCTTCACCTGGCTCGGGCGGCTGCCCGCCGGCATCACCGCCCTGACGCTGACGCCGATGCTCGGCGAGGCGGGCTTGAGCATCGCCGCCTTCACCGTCACGGTGCAGAGCCGCGCCGCCCTGGTCGGCCGGGCGGCCCTGCGCCGGCCGGTCCTCACCGCCCAGGCGCTGTTCTGGCGCGCGGTCGGCAAGCGGGTGCGCTCGCAGCATCGTCTCGCCCGCGCCCTCGTGCCGCCGGGCCTGACGGGGTACGACACCTGGGTCCGCCACTTCGACAGCCTGAGCGAATCCGACCGCGCCCGGATCACCGCCGAGGTGGCGCAGTGGCACGATGGCCCGCTGATCTCGGTGGTGATGCCGGTCTACAATCCGGGTCCGGCGGTGCTGGAGGAGGCCCTGCGCTCGGTCCGCGCGCAGCTCTATCCGCACTGGGAGCTGTGCATCGCCGACGACGCCTCGACCGATCCGGCGGTGCCGCGCCTGCTCGCCCGGGCTGCCGTGGAGGATCCCCGCATCCGGGTCGAACGCCGGGCCGAGAACGGCCACATCGCGGCGGCCACCAACACCGCGCTCGGGCTGGCGCGCGGCGCCTACGTCGCCTTCATGGATCACGACGACGTGCTGCCGCCCCACGCCCTCTACGAGGTGGCGAAGGCGATCCGGCGCGAGCCGGATCTCGACCTGATCTACAGCGACGAGGACAAGATCGACGCCGAGGGGCGGCGCTTCGAGCCCCACTTCAAGGGCGACTGGAACCCGGAACTGCTCTACGGCCAGAACTACCTCAACCACCTGACGGTGGTGCGCCGCAGCCTGGTCGAGGCGGTCGGGGGCCTGCGGCCCGGCTTCGAGGGCAGCCAGGACCACGACCTGCTCCTGCGCCTGAGCGACCGGCTTGATCCGGCCCGGGTGCGCCACCTGCCGGTGATCCTGTATCACTGGCGCACCGCGATCGGCTCCGGCACCTTCTCGGACGCCTTCCTCGAACGGGCCGAGGCGGCGCGCCTGCGGGCGCTGGAGGAGCTGGTGGCCCGGCGCGGCTGGCCGCACCGGGTCGAGCGCGGCCCGCTCGGCTTCAACCGGCTGGTGCGCGCCCTGCCCGAGCCGGCCCCCCGCGTTTCGGTGGTGATCCCGACCAAGGACAGGGCCGACTTGCTGCGCGTCGTCCTCGACGGGCTCCTGAGCAAGACCGTCTATCCCGACATCGAGGTCGTGGTGGTCGACAACGGCAGCACCGAGCCCGCCGCCCAGGCGCTGCTGGCGCAGGTCGCCACGGACGCGCGGGTGCGGGTGCTGTCGCGGCCCGGCCCGTTCAACTTCTCCGGCCTGTCGAATGACGGCGCGGCGGCCGCGACCGGGCCGCTGCTCCTGTTCCTCAACAACGACATCGCGGTGCGCGAACCCGGCTGGCTCACCGAGATGGCCTCGATCGCGGTCGAGCCCCGGGTCGGCGCGGTCGGCGCCAAGCTGTCCTATCCGGACGGCACGCTCCAGCATGGCGGCGTGGTGCTGGGGGTGGGCGGCGTCGCCGGCCACAGCCACCCGGATATCGGGCCCGACGATCCGGGCTATTTCGGCCGCATGGTGATCGCCCAGGAGGTCTCGGCGGTGACCGGCGCCTGCCTGATGATGCGGCGGGAGGTGTTCGAGGCGGTCGGCCGCTTCGATGCCGAGCGCCTCGCGGTCGCCTTCAACGACATCGATCTCTGCCTGCGGGTGCGGAAGGCCGGCTACAGCGTGATCTGGACGCCGCACGCCGCCCTGACGCACCACGAATCGAAGAGCCGTGGCAAGGAGGACACGCCCGAGAAGCGGGCCCGCTTCGAGGCCGAGGTCGCCACCATGACCGAGCGCTGGGGCCCCGAATTGCGCAACGATCCCTACTACAACCCCAACCTCGCCCGGGCGAAGGCGCTGTTCCGTCTCTGGTGACGACGGCGCTCGCGCCCGTTGCCGACGCTGCACCGCACCGCTACAGCGATGCGCGAGGGGGCGGCGCGGCGGCGCTGCCGGGAGGACGTGAGATGCGCGTTGCGATGGTGGGCGCAGGCTATGTCGGCCTGGTCTCGGGGGCGTGCTTCGCGGATTTCGGCCATACGGTCGTCTGCGTCGACACCGCGCCGGAGAAGATCGCCGCCCTGAAGGACGGCCGCATCCCGATCTACGAGCCCGGCCTCGACGCGCTCGTCGCCGAGAACGTGCGCCAGAGCCGGCTCGCCTTCACCACCGATCTTGCCGAGGCGGTGGCGGGCGCCGACGCGGTGTTCATCGCCGTCGGCACGCCGTCGCGCCGCGGCGACGGCTTTGCCGACCTGTCCTACGTCTATCAGGCGGCGCGCGACATCGCCGGGGCGGTCACCGGGCCGACCGTCGTCGTCACCAAGTCCACCGTGCCGGTCGGCACCGGCGACGAGGTCGAGCGCATCGTCCGCGAGGCCCGGCCCGAGATCGCCATCGCGGTCGCCTCGAACCCGGAATTCCTGCGCGAGGGCGCGGCGATCTCCGACTTCAAGCGTCCCGACCGCATCGTCATCGGGGCCGACGACGCGCACGCCGCCGCGGTGGTGAGCGAACTCTACCGGCCGCTCTACCTCAACCACGCGCCGATCCTGGTGACGAGCCGGCGCACCGCCGAGCTGACCAAATACGCGGCCAACGCCTTCCTGGCGACCAAGATCACCTTCATCAACGAGATCGCGGACCTGTGCGAGCAGGTCGGCGCCGACGTGCAGGAGGTCGCCCGCGGCATCGGGCTCGACAACCGCATCGGCCGCAAGTTCCTGCATGCCGGCCCGGGCTATGGCGGATCCTGCTTCCCGAAGGACACCCTGGCGCTCGTCAAGACCGCCCAGGATGCCGGGAGCCCGGTGCGGCTCGTCGAGACCGTGGTGGCGGTCAACGACAGCCGCAAGCGCGCCATGGCCCGCAAGGTCGTGGCGGCCTGCGGCGGCTCGGTCAGGGGCAAGACGATCGCGGTGCTCGGCCTGACCTTCAAGCCGAACACCGACGACATGCGCGACGCGCCGTCCCTGTCGATCATCGCCGGGTTGCAGGATGCCGGCGCCAAGGTGGTGGCCTACGATCCGGAGGGCATCGAGCAGGCCCGCCCGCTGCTCACCGACGTCGCCTATGCCGCCGATCCCTATGCCTGCGCGGCGGGCGCGCAGGCCCTCGTGATCGTGACCGAGTGGGATGCGTTCCGGGCGCTGGACCTCAAGCGCCTGCACGGTGCGATGGCCGAGCCGGTGCTGGTCGACCTGCGCAACGTCTACCGGCCCGAGGATGCCCGCCGCCACGGCTTCACCTATGCCAGCGTCGGGCGGCCCTGACCGGTCTCGATCGGCGGGACCGGAAGTCCTGGCGGCCCAGTCTCGACGGATCGCGCACCCATCGCGACCGGGTCTGCGACCACACAAGACCCGAGCGGACGCAGCGTGGGCCGGCCCACGCCGGGCCGCTTGGAATTTTTCCGATCCGAGATCCTGCCGATCGCCGGGAGCCAGCCGATGCAGACCTTCTTCGTCGAGATCAAGTGCCGCCTGGGCAAAACCTATACTGTGGCGAGCGCCCTGGCCGACCGGGAGATCGCCTCCGAGATCTACTCCACGGCCGGTCATTACGACGTGCTGGCCAAGTTCCACGTCGATGACGGCGTGGATATCGGGCATTTCGTGGCCGAGCATGTGCAGACGATCGCGGATATCCAGGATACCCGCACCATCATCACCTTCAAGGCGTTCTGACCGTCCCCGCCCGCACGGGCGCTCGCCGCGCCAGTCTGCCCCATTGCGACCTGATTTATCAGGTCTAAAGCGTCAGGCGCAGCCCGGCCGGGGTCGGATTGCGTGAAGCTCAACCGGACGGTGTGTGAAGTCTGGCAAGTCTTGTAGATGACGATGTTGTGTCGTGTGCGCAGGCCTAGCGCTGTGTCGTGCGGCAGGACTTTGACTGATGAAGCGATGCCACACTTGAACCAAGTCTTGCCTCCTCGCGGTGGCTCGCGCCGTTCCGGGGTTGGCGTGGCGCGGGCCTCATACTATGGGTTGGGTTGAATGCCCGGGTGCGGCGCCGTCGCGTCCGGTCCTCCGTAAATGAGCGTGTGCGAATCGAACGTGACACAGCGTCCTGACATCGCGATCATCGGTCGGGCCTGCCGGCTTCCGGGCGCCTCGGGCGTCGACAGCCTGTGGCAGATGCTCATCGAGGGACGGTGCGCCGTCTCGCGCATCCCGGAGGACCGCTGGTCCCTCGAGCGCATGGGCCATCCCCGGGCGCAGGAGCGCGGCAAGAGCTACACCTGGGCCGCCGGCGTCATCGACGATCCCTGGTCCTTCGATCCGTCGGTCTTCGGCATCTCGCCCCGCGAGGCCGAGCAGATGGATCCGCAGCAGCGGCTGCTCTTGGAACTGACCTGGGAGGCGCTGGAGAATGCGGGCCTGCGGCCGTCGGCGGTGGCCGGCAGCCCGATCGGCGTGTTCGTGGGCGCCTCCTCGCTCGATTACGGCAACCTGCGGGTGCTCGATTCCGCCTCCGGCGACGCCTATGCGGCGACCGGCAACACGCTGTCGATCCTCTCGAACCGCATCTCCTACATCTTCGACCTGAAGGGGCCGAGCTTCACCCTCGACACCGCCTGCTCGTCGTCCCTCGTCGCCCTCGACGCCGCGGTGGCGGCGATCGCCTCGGGCCGGATCGACACGGCGGTCGTGGCGGGCGTCAACCTGCTGGTCAGCCCGTTCAACTTCGTGTCGTTCTCCAACGCCTCGATGCTGTCGCGGACCGGCCTGTGCCAGGCGTTCTCGGCCAGCGCCGACGGCTATGTCCGCGCCGAGGGCGGCGTGGTCCTGGTGCTGCAATCGGCGGCCGCCGCCGCCCGCAACGGCACGACGGTGCGCGGCGTGATCGCCGCCTCGAAGGTCAATTCCGACGGGCGCACCACCGGCATCTCGCTGCCGTCGGGCTATGCGCAGGGCGCGCTCCTCGACGAGATCTACCGCGAGGCCGGGGTCGCCCTCGATGCCATCGCCTTCGTCGAGGCCCACGGCACCGGCACCCCGGTGGGTGACCCGATCGAGGCGGGCGCCATCGGCGGCAAGCTCGGCCGCGGCCGGTCCACGCCCCTGCCGATCGGCTCGATCAAGACCAATATCGGCCATACCGAGCCGGTCTCCGGCCTCGCCGGCCTGCTCAAGGCGAGCCTGGCGCTGGAGCACGACCTGCTGCCGCCCTCGCTGCACAGCGCCGAGCTGAACCCGGCGATCCCGTTCGACGAGCTGAACCTTTCGGTCAACCGCGAGTTGCGGCCCCTGCCCCGCACGAGCGGGGAGCGCTTCGCCGGCGTCAACTCCTTCGGCTTCGGCGGCACCAACGCCCATGTGATCCTGACAGATCCCATCCGGAGCGACCCGGCGCCCGTCGCCGGCGTCCCGGTGGCGCCGGTCTCCGAGCCCGAGATTCTGCTGGTCTCGGCCCAGACCAAGGCGGCGCTCGCCGACCTCGCGCAGGATTATGCTGCCCGTCTCGACGGGGCGGACGCGGCCGAGATCGCCCGCGTCGCCGCGGCGGCGGCGCATCGCCGCGAGCGCCTGCCGGTCCGCGCGGCGATCCCGCTGCGCGATCTCGGGACGCAGGGCGTGGCCGAGGTGCTGCGGGCGGTCGCCGAGGGCGAGGAGATTCCGGCGGCCGTCGTCGCCACCGCGGTCGACCGCGCCGGCGGCGTCGCCTTCGTGTATTCGGGCAATGGCAGCCAATGGGCCGGGATGGGCCGGGACGCCTATGCCCTCAACCCGGTCTTCCGGGCCCGCTTCGACGAGACCGACGTGCTGTTCCGGCCGCTGGCCGGCTGGTCGCTGAAGGACGCGCTCTTCGCCGACGACCTGGAGCGGCGGCTTGCGCTCACCAGCGTGTCGCAGCCGCTGATCTTCGCCATCGAGGCCGCCTCCACCGCGGCCCTGCGGGCGATCGGCCTCGCGCCGACCGCGATCGTCGGCCATTCGGTCGGCGAGATCGGCGCGGCGGAAGCCGCCGGCATCCTGACCCTCGAACAGGCGGTGAAGGTCATCTTCTACCGCTCGAAGCACCAGGAGGCGACCCGCGGGCTCGGCACCATGGCGGTGCTGCTCGCCCCCATCGACGAGGTGCAGGCTTTCCTCGCCGACTTTCCCGAGCTCGACATCGCCGCCTATAACAGCCCGAAGGCCGTGACGGTGGCGGGCCCCGTGGCGGTGATCGACGCCGCCATGAAGGCGCTGGCGCGCAAGCGCCGCCGCGGCCGCAAGCTCGATCTCGATTACGCCTTCCACGGCCGGCTGATGAACCCGATCGAGGCGCCGTTGCGGCGCGACCTCGCCGGGCTCACGCCCTCCGCCGGCACCGTGCCGCTCGCCTCGACGGTGACCGGCGGCGTGCTCGACGGCACCGCCTTCGATGCCGGCTACTGGTGGCGCAACATCCGTGAGCCGGTGCGGTTCAGCGCGGCGATCCAGGCCGCGGCGCAAGCCGGCGCCCGCATCTTCGTCGAGGTGGGCCCGCGCCCGACCCTGCTGCCGCATATCGGCGATTGCCTCGAGCCGCTCGGCCTCGACGGCGCCACCGTCGGCGTGCTGCCGAAGAAGACGCTGGCCACCGATCCCTTCCGGCGCGCCCTCGCGGCGGCGCTCGCCGCCGGTGCGGCGGTGGACGACGCCCTGGCCTTCGGCGCCGACCCGGCCGGCAGCGTGGCGCTGCCGCACTATCCCTGGCAGCGCAAGGTGTTCCGCCTGCCCGAGACCGCCGAGGCGATGAACCCGGCGAGCGCCCGGCCCTACCATCCGCTGATCGGCGCCCGCCAGGGGCCCGACGGGCTGGAATGGGTGGCGCATCTCGACGTCGCGACGGTCCCCGAACTCGACGACCACCGCATCGACGGCCAGGCGATCCTGCCCGGCGCGGGCTTCGCCGAGATGGCGCTGGCGGTCGGCCGCGAGATCGTGCGCTCGGAGAGCGTGACGCTGGCGGATCTCGAGATCCAGCAGCCGATGGTCTTCGCCGAGGACGCGGTGCGCGAGGTGTTGTCCCGGTTCGCCCCGGGCGCCAACCTGGTGCAGATCCTGTCACGGCCGCGCCTGAGCCAGGCGCCGTGGCAGCTCCACGCCGTCGCCAAGCTGGTCGAGGGCGAGACGTCGCCGCCGCCGCGCCTGACCGGCCGCGACATGGCGCCCCTGCCCGTCGAGACCACGGTCGAGGGCGAGGCTCTCTACGCCCGCGCCCGGGCCTCCGGCCTCGGCTTCGGCCCGAGCTTCCGTCAGGTCGCCCGCGCGGCCCGGCTCGACGACCTCACGATCGTCTCCGACTTGTGCCCGGCCGAGGCGAATGAGCGCTACGGTCTGGCGCCGGCGCGCCTCGATTCCTGCTTCCACGGCCTGATCCTGCTCTTCGCCGATCTCCTCGGCGAGGCGGCGAGCCGGGCCTACGTGCCGATCCGCTTCGGCGAGATCCGGCTGGTCCGGCCCGGGGCGGTGATCGCCCGGGCGGTGATCCGCACCCGGCGCTGCAACGAGCGCAGCATCCTGGCCGACTTCACCCTGGTGGATGCGGCCGGCGAGGTGATCGCCACCCTGCGCGAGGGCCGGTTCCAGGCCCTGCGCATGAAGGCCGGCAACGACCTCGACGCCTTCGCGATCCGCCAGTTCACCGAACTCGCCACCGAGCCGACGGCGATCGCCCTGGAGCCTCAGCCGGCCATCGCGGCCCTCGTCCGCCGGCAGGCGGGCGCGGTCACGGCCACCGGCGAGGCGACGCTCGGCGCCGGCCACATGCTGCTCGAAGGCTGGGCGACCTCGCTGGCCGACCGGCTGGCCCGCGGCCTCGCGGTCGGCGGCGTCGTCGACGTCGCGGCCTCGCGCCGGCTCCCGGCGGCCTTGCGGCCCTGGCTCGTCAACCAGCTCCTGGCGCTGGAGGTCAGCGGACTTGCGGAAGGGGCGGGCGACGGGCGCTGGCGCCTGCGCGCCGACGTGACGCTGCCTGCGCCCGACGAGATCATGCGCTGGATCGCGGCGGACCATCCCGAACTGGCGGCGGAGCTGCTGCTCTGCGCCGATCTTGGCGCCGTGGTGTCGCGCATCCTGGCCGGGACCCTCGGCGACGCGCCTTCCCTGCCGCAGGCGGCGCTCGATGCGTTCTCCCTGCGCGGCGCCACCGTGCGGGCCTCGGCCGATGCGGTCATGCGTCTCCTCTCGGACAGCGCCGCGTCGCTGCCCCGGGACAGGGCGCTGCGGTTGCTCCAGGTCGGGTTCGGGCCGCTCTCGGCCCAGGTCGCGACCTTTGCCGGCCTGCACGAGGCGCGCCTGACGGTGTTCGAGACCGACCGGCGCCTCGCCGAACGCGCCCGACTCGCCCTGCCCTCCGGCGTCACCATCGTCGAGGATCCGGCGGTGCTCGGGCTGGGGGCCTTCGACGCGGTGCTGGCGAGCGACGTGCTCCACCGCGCCTCCCGCGACCTGCTCACGCCGCTTGCGGCGTCGCTGGCGGCTGGCGGCCTGTTCGCCGCGGTCGAGCCCGGCGCCTCTTTGTTCCGCGACCTGGTGTTCGGCCTGAACGCTGGCTGGTTCGACGCCGATGGCGCGGTGCCGGTCGGGCGCCTCGACGACGTGGCGGGGTGGCAGCGCGCGTTGAGCGCGGTCGGCCTCGTCAAGGTCGCGGCCGACCGGGCGGTGACCCGCAACGGCAACGACCTGCTGCTGCTGGCGGAAGCCCCGCCCCGTCCGAGGGCGGCGTCCGGCCAGACCTTCGCCTTCGTGATCGGCTCCGAGGACGAGTTCGCGGCCGAGACCGCCTCGTCGCTGGCGACCCTGCTCGTCGCGAGCGGGGTCCACGTCTCGATCATCCTCGATTCCGAGGCGTCCCTGCGCGAGCTGGAGCGCGAGACGCCCGACACGGTGGTCTACCTCGCCGGGGCGTTCAACCGCGGCGGCGAGCCGGCCGAGCGGCTGCGCGAGCGCTGCCTCGGGCTCAAGCGCTGCGTCGAGCATCTCGGCACCCGCCAGACCCGGCTCTGGGTGGTCTGCCCCGGCGCCACCCGCGACCGCGGCGGGCTCGCCTGCGGCGTCGAGGCAGGCGTCTGGGCCTTCACCCGGACGCTCGCCAACGAGGTCGCGAGCCTCGACGTGCGCCGCATCGACCTGTCGACGGCGATCTCCTCGAAGCGCGCCGCCGAGCGCCTGCGCGACCTGATCCTGTCGGGCACGCCCGAGACCGAGATCGTGGTCGACGACGACCGGACCCGGGTGGTGCGCTTCTCGCAGGGCGCGCGTCCGGCCCGCCGGTCCGGTCCCGCGGCCCCGGCCGCGCGGCTGGAGCGCGGCACGACGGGCGGCCTCAACGAGATGCATTGGGGCCCGGCCGAGCGCGCCGCCCCCGCTGCGGGCGAGATCGAGATCGCCGTCGAGGCCACCGGCCTGAACTTCCGCGACGTGCTCTGGGCCCTGTCGATGCTGCCCGAGGAGATCCTCGAGGATGGCTTTGCCGGCCCGCGGCTCGGCCTCGAATGCGCCGGCCGCGTCGCCGCGGTGGGGGCGGGCGTGACCGCCTTCAAGCCCGGCGACCGGGTGGTGGCCTTCGCCCAGTCGGGCTTTGCCACCCATATCGTGGTGCCCGAGATGGTCGTGGCGCCGGCCCCCCGGGGGCTGTCGCCGGAGGCCGCCGCCACCACGCCGGTGGCCTTCCTCACCGCCTATTACGGCCTCGTGACGCTGGCCCGCCTCAAGGCCGGCGAGTGGGTGCTGGTCCATGGCGGCGCCGGCGGCGTCGGCCTCGCGGCACTCCAGATCGCCCGGATGCGCGGCGCCCGGGTCATCGCCACCGCGGGCTCGAACGAGAAGCGGGCCCTCGTCAAGGCGCTCGGCGCCGAGCACGTGCTCGATTCCCGCTCGCTCGCCTTCGTCGACGACATCCGCCGCATCACCGGCGACGGCGTCGACGTGGTGCTCAACAGCCTGTTCGGCGAGGCGATGGAGCGCAGCCTCAACTCGTTGAAGCCCTTCGGGCGCTTCGTCGAGCTGGGCAAGCGCGACTACGTCGCCAACACCCATATCGGCCTGCGGCCGTTCCGGCGGAACCTGTCGTATTTCGGCGTCGATCTGGACCAGTTGCTCCAGTTCCAGCCGGAGGAAGGCAAGCGGCTGTTCCGCGAGGTGATGGCGCTCTTCACCGATGGCAGCCTGAAGGCGCTGCCCTACCAGCCCTTCGCGGCCGAGGAGGTCTCGGACGCCTTCCGGCTGATGCAGCAATCGGGGCATATCGGGAAGATCGTGATCGCGCCGCCGAAGGCCGGGACGATCCCGGCCGAGACGGCCAAGCCCTTCGTGGTCGCACCCGACCGCGTCCATCTCGTCACCGGAGGTCTCGGGGGCTTCGGCATCGAGGCGGCGCGCTGGCTCGCCGACCGGGGCGCGCGCCACATCGCCCTCGTCGGCCGCAAGGCCCCGACGGGCGAGGCGGCCCTGTCGGCGATCGCCGACCTCACCGCCCGCGGCGTCGCCGTCCAGGTGGAGTCCTGCGATATCACCGACCGTGCCGCGGTGCAGCGCCTGATCGCCCGCGTCGAGGCCAAGGGCGTCAAGCTCGCCGGCATCATCCACGGTGCGATGGTGCTCCAGGACGGCCTGATCGCGAATCTCGATCCGGCCGCCCTTGAGGCGGTGATCGCCCCCAAGGTGATCGGCGCCGGCCATCTCGACGCGCTCACCCGCGACCGGGCGCTCGACTACTTCGTGCTGTTCTCCTCGGCCACGACCTTCATCGGCAATCCGGGCCAGGGCTCCTACGTCGCCGCCAACGGCTTCATGGAGGGCCTGGCCCGCCAGCGCCGCCGCCTCGGCCTGCCGGCCTTGGCGGTGGCCTGGGGCGCCATCGGCGACGTGGGCGTGCTGGCCCGCAACAAGGCCGTGATGGAGACGCTCGCCGGCCGCGTCGGCGTGACGCCGGTCGATGCCCGCAAGTCCCTCGACCTGATGGCCGAGGCGTTGGGCATGCAGGGCGCGGCGCCAGACGATGCGGTGATCGCCATCGCGGCGATGCATTGGGGCAAGGCGCGCGAGCGCCTCGCGACCTTGCGCTCTCCGAGCTATGCCAGCCTCGGCTCGGAGCAGCAGGCGGAATCCGGCGGGCAGGCCGCGATCAGCATCCCGGCCCTGCTGCGTGCCCACGATCTCGACGACGTCCGCAAGACCGTCTCCGATGCCATCGTGGAGGACATCGCCCGCATCCTGCGCCTGCCGAAGGACGACATCAGCCGGGTGCGTCAGCTCTCGGAGATCGGCCTCGACTCGCTGATGGGCGTCGAGCTGGGCGCGAGCCTCCAGGAGCGCTTCGGCCTCGACGCGCCACCCTCCGGCGTGTCGAGCGGCCAGACCGTGACCGAACTCGCCGACACGCTGATCCAGTCGGTGGCGGCGCCGGTCGACGAGAGCGCGGCGGCGGTGCTCAGCCTGTCGCAGCGCCATGGCGGCGTGGAGGCGGCCGACGCCGAGGCCCTGCAATCGATCCAGGCGCTGGTCGAGAAGAACAGCCAGGACATCAAGGTCATCACCCAATGAGCAGCGGATCCTCCCACGGCGCGGGCGGGCGCGAGGCCCTGGCAGGGTTCGTCGCCGCCCGCCTCGGCAAGGCTCCCGTCCGTCCGGCGCCGGCCCGTCCGGCGCCGAAGCCGGCCCTGGCCCAGGCCCAGAGCTTCGACAGCCTGCCGGCCTACAAGGAACTGAAGCTTCAGCGCTCCGCGGCCGACCTGATCGGCCTCGGCAACCCGTTCTTCCGCGTGCACGACGCCAAGGCTGGCGCTACGACGGAGATCGACGGGCGGACCTTCGTCAACTTCTCGTCCTACGACTATCTCGGGCTCAACGGTCACCCGGAGGTCAATGCGGCGGCGCGAGACGCCCTCGCCACCTACGGCACCTCGGCCTCGGCGAGCCGGGTCGTGGCCGGCGAGCGGCCCGGCCACCTCGTCCTCGAGAAGGCGATCGCCGCGCATTACGGCACCGAGGCGTGCGTGGTGATGGTGAGCGGGCACGCCACCAACGTGGCGACCATCGCGGCCCTGCTCGAACCCGGCGACGTGATCTACCACGACGCGCTGATCCACAATTCCGTGGTCACCGGCGCGCAGCTGTCGGGCGCCCAGCGCCGCAGCTTCGCCCATAACGATCTCCAGTCCCTCGAATCGCTGCTGCACGCCACGCGCCACGAGCACCGCCGGGCGCTGATCGTGATCGAGGGCCTCTACAGCATGGACGGGGACGCCCCCGACCTCGCCGGTGTCGTCGCCCTCAAGGAGCGCTACGGCGCCTGGCTGATGGTCGACGACGCCCACGGCCTCGGCGTGCTCGGCCAGGACGGCCACGGCCTGCACGAGCATTGCGACGTTCCCCCCGGCAGCGTCGACATCTGGATGGGCACGCTGTCGAAGACGCTGTCCTCCTGCGGCGGCTACGTCGCGGGGGCTGGGGCGCTGATCGAACTGCTGAAATGCACCGCCGGCGGCTTCGTCTATTCGGTCGGCCTCTCGCCGCCTCTCGCCGCCGCCGCCACCGCGTCGCTGGCGCTGATGCGGCGCGAGCCGGAGCGGGTGGCGCGCCTGCGCCGCAACGGAGCCCTCTTCCTGGCCACTGCCCGCGAGCGCGGCCTCGATACCGGCACCAGCCTGGGCTTCGCGGTGGTCCCGGTGATCCTCGGCGATTCGCTGAAGGCCGTGACCCTGTCCGACCGGCTGTTCAAGCGCGGCATCAACGTGCAGCCGATCATCCATCCGGCGGTGCCGGAGCGCTCGTCGCGCCTGCGCTTCTTCATCACCTCCGAACATAGCCCCGAGCAGATCCGCGAGACCGTGACGGTGCTCGCCGACGAACTCGACGAGCTGAACCAGGGCGGTTCCCTGGTCGAGCGGCTGATGTCGCGGCGGGCGTGATGGCGTGCGTGGGGGCTGGTCGGCCTCCGCCTATGGCTTGAGCGACAGGCTCAACGCCTCTCGCAGGTCCCCGGCATCGACGAGTCGCCTGCCCCGCCGCTTCAGGTCGCGCAGCTGCGCCGGCGTCGGGAAGCCGCGATAGGGCAGGATCGGGACACTCCGCCCCTCCGGCAGGACGCCCGTCCGCTCGGCCTCGGCCAGCACGCCCTCCAGCAGCCCGCGTCCGGCCTCGTGCAGCAGGATCGCCGCCCGCGAGGCGGTGACGCCCTCGGGCAGCGTCACCGCCTGTTGCGCCAGGATGCCGCCGGCATCGATCGCCGGGGCGAGCCGGTGCACCGTGACGCCGAAATCAGGCGTGTCGTCCAGGAGCGCGTGCAGGGTCGGCACCGGGCCGCGATGGCGCGGCAGCAGCGAGGGGTGGACGTTGAGCCCCCCCTTCGGAGCCGCCGCGAGGGTCGCGGCGTCGAAGATCTGGTCGAAGTGGAACGACAGGATCAGGTCGGCCCCGTGCTCGCGCAACTGCCCCGTCACCTCCGGCCCGTTCACGTCGGTGATGGTGGCATGCGGCAGGCCGAGGCGCCGGCACAGAATCCGCAGGGGCGTGGCCTCCGGCACGTCGCGGCTGCCGGCGAGCGCCTGGGTCGCCGGCGCAAGGCCCCGGACGAGGTCGGGCAGGCCGAAATTGACCGCCAGATAGGGCAGGAAGCCGGGGCCCGAGCGCCCCAGGTGACGCCGCACCTGGCCGGTCAGGCCGCCGGTGCTCGGCCGCTCGGGGTCGGACAGGCCCACGAAGGCGATCCGTTCGGCGTGGTCGGCGACGAAGCGGCGCACGGCCCGGGCATTGGGCAGGGCCTCGAGGGTGAACAGGGCGATCCGCACCGGACTTTACGCCTCCATGACGGCAAGGGGTCGGCGATGCGGTCAGCGCTGCTGGCGCTCGCTCATGCGGAAGCTGAAGCCGCGCATGCCGAGGCGGCGCCAGGATTCCGGGATCAGCGCGGCACCCCGCGCCGCGGCGGCGAGGAGGCCCGGGAAGGCGACCACCGCCTCGTCGCGGGCCAAGCCCTTGGCGATGCGCCTGGCTGCCGCCTCGGCGCTCATCTCGAGCGGGCGCCAGCCCTCGTAATCGGCCCCCATCGCGGTCTTCACGTAGCCGGGGCAGGCCACGTTCATCCGCACGCCCTTGGGCGCCAGCTTCTCGCGCAAGGCCAGGCCATGGGCCAGCAACGCCGCCTTGGTGCCGCTATAGGCCGGTGCGTCGGGCAGCGGCGCATAGGCGGCCAGCGACGAGATCAGCGCGATCTGGCCGTGGCCCCGCGCGGCCATGAGGGCGACGGCGGGAAGCGCCACGTTGAGCGCGCCGATCAGGTTCACGTCGAGGACCAGGAAGGCGGTCTCCTCGGTCTCCAGGCCGCCCTCCGGATGGCCGCCATTGACCCCCGCATTGGCGATGACAAGGTCGAGGCCGAGCCGTCCGGCGACGTCGCCGATCCAGGCCCGCACCCCCTCCCGGTCCCGCACGTCGAGGGACCGGGTCTCGACCGCGGCGCCCTGGCGCCGGCAGGTCTCAGCCACCGCCTCCAGGCGCTCGAGGCCGCGGGCGTTCAGGATCAGGGTGGTGCCGGGGGCGGCGTAATGCTGTGCCAGGGCTGCGCCGATGCCGCTCGACGCGCCGGTGATCAGGATGACGGGCAAAGGCGGTTCTCCGAGGAGGGATCGGAACGCGGCGGCACGGCCCGGGCCTGTAGCACGGCCCTCTCCCCGGGGCGCGACAAAATCCGATCGGTCCGGGATTGAAAATTCAGATCGATTTTAAGGAGAACCCGTGCAGGACAGGGCCCGACCCGTCGCGGTCCGGTCCCGCGCGCGCCGGCCACGTGCTTGACGGGACCCGAGCGATGTGGAACGGCCCCTGCTCCGGGTTGCATCGCCTGGGCGGCACGGTCCGCAGTGAGTGAGAGGCGGATGGATCGCGGCAAGCTGAAGCGGTTGTGGCCCCGGATGCCGTCGGAGTCGGAGGGGCCTGGCCCGCGGCGCTCGCGGCGCCTGGGCAGTGAGCCGACCTCGCGTCGGGTGCGGCTGAGCGACCGGTGGGACGAGGGCTTCCTGCGGCTCGGCGACGCCCGTCCCGAGCGCACCCTGAGCTACATCATCGACGGGCTCGGCATCCATTACGATGCCACGGCGCCGAGCGAACTCGAGGTCATGCTCGAGGAGGGCGGCTGGGAATCGGACGAGCTGAGGGCCCGGGCCCGGGCCGGGATCGCGCGCCTGCGCGAGAGGCGGCTCAGCCTCGACAACGATCCGCGCCGCCGCGACCTGCCGGTGCGGACGGACCCCGCCCGCCCGCGCGTGGTCATCGTCGACCAGGCTTGCGGCGATCCGACGGTCGGGTTCGGTCTCGCCGGCGCCAGCGCCTTCGGGGCGATGCTGGCCGCCGCCGCTGCGGATGCGCCGGAGGCCGAGCGCCTGGTGGTGATGGACCCCGCCGCGCCGGTCGGCCGGCGCGGCCATATCGACGCGGCGGCAGCGGAGGCGGCCGGCGCCGACCTGGTGAGCGATCCCGTCGCCGCCTGGTCGGTGGCCGAGGATTGCGACCGCGTCTACGTCGTCTCGGCCCATGCCGGCTTCGAGGCGGCGCTCGCCGGCACGCCGGTGACCTGCTTCGGCCTGCCCTTCTATGCCGGCTGGGGCTTCACCGACGACCGGCTGCACCTGCCCCGGCGCACCCGCCGGCGCAGGCCGGAGGAGGTCTTTGCCGCCGCCTACCTCGTCTGCTCGCGCTACTTCGATCCCTATACGGGGGCGCCGGCCCGGTTCGAGGACGCAGTCGCGATCCTGGATCTCGTCGCGTCGCGCTGGCGCGAGAATGCGGTGCCGACCCTCTGCGTCGGCTTCTCGGCCTGGAAGCGGGACTGGATCAGCAGGACCCTCTCGGCACCCGGCCACCGCCCGGTGGTGCGCCGCGGGGATGCGCCGCTGACGGCGGGGGACCTCGCGCAGGTCGGCCGCGTCGTGACCTGGGCCAGCCGGATGCCCGAGGGCACGGACGCCGCCTGTACCGCGGCGGAGGTGTCGCTCCTGCGCATGGAGGACGGCTTCCTGCGCTCGATCGGCCTCGGTGTGGCCCTGCGGCCGGGCGCCTCGCACGTCCTCGACGCCACCGGCGTCTATTACGATTCCACGCGACCGAGCGATCTCGAGCGTCTCCTTGAGACCGGCACCTTCGCGCCCGACCTCCTCGCCCGGGCCGCCGCCCTGCGCGAGGCGGTGGTCGCGGCGCGGGTGAGCAAGTACAATGTCGGCAGCAACGCGATGCCGGCGATGCCGCGGCCCGGCCCGGTGGTGCTGGTCGCCGGCCAGGTCGAGAACGACGCCTCGATCCGCTTCGGCGGCGCGACCGTCTCGGGCAATGCCGCGCTCCTGCGCCTCGCCCGCGAGCGCAATCCCGGCGCCGTGATCGCCTTCAAGCCGCATCCGGACGTGGAGGCGGGCCTTCGTCCCGGCTGGGTGCCGCCGGACGAGCTCGCCGCCCATGCCGACGTGGTCCTGCGCGACGTCTCGGCGATCGACGCCATCGAGGCGGCGGACCGGGTCGAGGTGATGACCTCGCTGATCGGCTTCGAGGCTTTGTTGCGCGGCAAGGCCGTGACGACCCATGGCCTGCCCTTCTATGCCGGCTGGGGCCTCACCGAGGATCCGGGCTGCCCGCGCCGCACCCGCCGCCTGACGCTCGACGAGCTGGTGGCCGGCGCCCTGATCCTCTACCCGCGCTACGTCGACCCGCGCACCGGCCTGCCCTGCCCGCCCGAGGTGCTGGTGCAGCGCCTCGCCGAGGGCGACCCGGAACTGGCGCGCCGCGCCCGCACGCCGGAAGCCGTCCTCAAGCAGGTCTGGTCTGTGATCTGGCGCCGCGTGTTGCGGCGGGGGTGAAGGCCCGAGGCATCCGGTGTCCGGAAGATCGCGTCGCGATGCGGATGCAGCTTTGCTCAAGGGTGCGGAGCGAAGCTCAGTCGTCGCGAGGGCGTGACCGCGGCGCCGACTAGGCACCGGCGCGCGGCGGGATGGACGGCCTGCGAGCATAAAAAACGGGGCCGTCTCCGGCCCCGTCTCGTCTTTCAGCTCATGCGTTCGGGAGATCGATTTTTATTGTCTTCAAAAACTACATCTAATATCACCAAAAAATCTTCATCTCCGATTTTTAGGGGAAAAATATGACCACTTGGATCTTTCTTTGGGACATCAAAGTCGAATCGTATTTTTGTCTTCGGAGGCAATTTCAAGCCACTGACTAGTTCTGCTCCGCTTTCGTCAGCTATAAAGTGTACGGTACCCCCAATCCTACCATCTCTCTCACACCATGTTCCGGTATAAAAGGCTCTTGATATATTCGTTCCTGCCACTCGCCCTCCTGGAGGAGTGAGTTTATAGCCGTTGTCGCCAAGAATGATTGTTATTTGATCAATCTTGGATTTCGGATCATGGGAGGGCATGGGATAAACAATTCGATCTGCTTGCACAGAACGCGCTCAGGCGTTCTGCAGCGCCTCGATGCCCGGCAGGTCGTCGCCGGTCTCCGGGACGGTGCGTGCCCGGGAGCGGACCTCGAGCCAGGCGCCCTGGGTGAGGTCGAGGCGCGAGGCCGTCGCCTCGACGGCGGCGGCCAAGCCTTCGCCCTTGTAGTAGACGCCGCGGATCTGGATGTTCGCCACGATCGCCTTGATGAACGCATCCCAGAGATCGCGCCGGGGCGGCTCGGCCTGGGTCCAGAACGTTTCGAGGGCGCCCTGGTAGGTCAGTCCCTGGATGTCGTAGATCGCCGCGCCGAGCGTCATGGTCGGCTTGTTGGCGCGCATCGACCACAGACCGACGGTGCTGTTGACCGTGACGACGCCGCGGCAGCCGTCCAGCATCTTGCCGAGATCGCCACCATCGGCGAAGTCGACCCGGTCGGACACGCCCCACTTCTCCGCCGAGCGGCGCACCACGCGCGCCCAGTTGCGGATGCCGGGATCAAGGGGGTGGATCTTGACCAGCAGGCGCGACCCGGCCGGCGCGTGCTCCGAGAAGGAGCGGATCACGGCGTGGATCGGCGTCTTCAGGTCGAAGAACGGCGAATAGGCGCGGACCTGGAAGTCGTTCTCCATCTGGAGCGGCAGCACGTAGTAGGTCGTGCCGGCCTCCCGCAGGCGGCGCACCAGGGCATCGACCTGCGGACCGGTGCGCTTGGCACGCAGCATGTGCAAGCCGGTGCCGAGATAGATCAGGGCATTGTGGTGCACCTGATGCGACTTGTAGCCGGGATAAAGCCACCACAGCCAGTTGCTCATCAGGTGGTAGGCCATGTCCCAGACGGCCTGGAGCCAGAAGCTGTCGCGGTAGCGCGGCACCAGGTCGGGCTCGGGCGCCTGCGCGGCGAGGGCCATCACCGCCTCCGGGTCCTTCGGGAAGCAGCTGTCGCCCGACATGCCGTCGCGCTCCAGCGTGATCCAGTCCGGACGCAGGTAGCCGAAATCCGTCACCGTGACGTTCAGGCCGCGGGCCTTCGCGGCGGCGATCGCCACCTTGTGGTAGTAGCGCTGCTCGCCGAGCAGCATCAGGTCGGTCACACCCTCGCGGTCGATCAGGTCGGCGATGAAGGCTGGCCAGGTCTCGCGGGTGCCGCGGAAGTTGACGCCCCCGGCCCGGCGCCAGAACAGCCAGTCGCCGAAGCAGAGATTCACCCGCAGGCAGCGATGCCCCCGCGCCTCCAGCGCGTCGGCGACCCGGGCGAAATACGGCGTGATCGGGCCTTGCAGGAACAGGAAGACCTGACGCTGGGCCGGCCGGCCGTCCTGACGGGAGTCCTGCTGACGGGAATCCTGGCGGCTCGCTTCGACGTTTCGCGCGGAATCAGCTCTCACGGGCACACCTCGAGTCTGGGCGGGAACCGGCGGCCGCGCGCGGCCTGCCGGGGGAGCCCCGGGACGGCGAAGGCCCGAGCACGCTGCTGCCAGCCTGCCCGGACGGACATTCGGGGCGCGCGTCCTTGCGCGCGAGCCGCTGACGACCCGGACAGTACCGGCCGGCCCGGTGCGGACAATGGCGAACCTGCAACACCTGGCGAAATCTCGGCGAGCCTCACGGCGGCGTCATCACAGGGCCATCGTCGCACGGCCACGGCGGAGACCGTCGCGATCGTCCGTCGAACCAAGGTTGCCATAAGGCCGATGATCTGGGCAGGAACGTGGACGGGCCGGGGTTTATTCCCAGGATTCACCGATTGTCGACGCGCCGCGTTGCTTGCGTGCCACAGTCGGCATCCCTGCCGCCACGCTCGCGACGCATTTGCGGCCGAGGTGCGGGAGGCTCCGCCCCTGTGGCGTGGGCGCCGTGCAACACCGCCGCCGCTTATGAGCGCGGACCGTCCCGTTCATCGCTCGCGATGGCACGGGATGGTAGGGATTGCTCGCGAAGCGTGGCCGTGGGCGGTCGCGCCGGCGTGCGTCCGGGGCATCGGCCGGACGATCGGACAGGACGGATGCCGGTGCGCCGGCATCGACGGAGTTGGACGACCGGCAGGGCCCTCTCGGAGGGCCCGGGTGGTTTCGGAGGGTGGTGCATGGTGCGCGTCGGTATGCCAGCGGTCCTGGCGGCTGCTTGCCTCATCGGAGGATGCAGCGGCTTCCTGCCCGCGGCCGGGCCGACGGCGAGCGCGGTCGTCGAGGGCGCCGGCGTCGCCACCGATCAGGGGCTGCTTGCCCGCTACGAATTGGTCGACGTCGATGCCGCGGTGGTCGAGGCCCTGCGCGGCCGGCCGCTCGACAGCCTGCTCGCCTCCTTCGGTGATCGCCGCGCCGCGGTGCAGCCGGTGATCGGCGTCGGCGATGCCGTGACGGTGACCATTTGGGAGGCCGGCAGCGGCGGCCTGTTCTCGGCCCCGATGATGGGCGGGCTCTCCACCGGCTCGAAATCCTCCAGCATCCCCGAGCAGATCGTGGCCCGGGACGGGACGATCTCGGTGCCTTATGCCGGCCGCATCAAGGTGGCGGGCCGGCGCACGCCGGACGTGCAGGCCCAGATCGAGCAGGATCTCGCCGGCAAGGCGATCCAGCCGCAGGTGCTCGTCACGGTGAACTCGCCGCTCAGCACCAGCGTCACGGTCCTGGGCGAGGCGGCGGCCGGCGGCGGCGGGGGAGCCCGCCTGGCGGCGGCCCGCGGTGGCTTAGGGGCTGGCCCGGTCTCCGTCCTCGGCGGCGGCCGCGTGCCGCTGACCGAGAAGGGCGACCGGCTCCTCGACGTCATCGCCACGGCGGGTGGCGTCTCGGCGCCGGTGAACGAGACCTTCGTGCGGCTCTCGCGCGGCGCGACCACCGCGACGGTGCCGCTCACCGCGGTCGTGTCCAACCCGCGCGAAAACATCTTCCTGCGCCCGGGCGACACGCTCACCCTGGTGCGCGATCCCCAGACCTTCCTGGCCATCGGCGCCACAGGGGCGAATTACGAGATCCCGTTCTCGGCCGAGGGCATCACGCTCGCCCAGGCGCTCGCCAAGTCCGGGGGGCTGCGCGACTTCCAGGCCGATCCGGCCGGCGTGTTCATCTTCCGGTTCGAGCCGGCCTCGGTGGTGCGCCGCCTGCGCCCGGCGAGCCCGCTCGTGTCCTCGACCTTCGTGCCGGTGGTCTACCGGATCAACATGCGCGATCCCAACAGCCTGTTCGTCTCCCAGGCGTTCCAGATGCGCAACCGCGACCTCGTCTACGTCTCGAACGCGCCCTTCACCGAGGTCCAGAAGGTCCTCAGCGTCTTCTCGACCATCACCTCGCCGATCGCCTCCGGCGCCTCGCTCTATCAGGCGGCCAAGTAGCGGCTGGCCGAGGAGGCCGGGACGGTCTGGACAAAAAAACGGGCCCCGCGGGGCCCGTTCTTTGTTGTCCGAAGCGCCGGGGTGGGACCGGGGCGGCGGAAAGCCACCCCGGTCCGGCCGCTCAGCGGCTGAACTTCTTGTACTTGATCCGGTGCGGGATGGTGGAATCGACACCGAGACGCCGCTTCTTGTCCGCCTCGTAATCGGCGAAGTTGCCCTCGAACCACTCGACATGGCTGTCGCCCTCGAAGGCGAGGATGTGGGTCGCGATCCGGTCGAGGAACCAGCGATCGTGGCTGATGATCACGGCGCAGCCGGCGTAATCCTCCAGCGCCTCCTCGAGCGCCCGCAGGGTGTCGACGTCGAGATCGTTGGTCGGCTCGTCGAGGAGCAGCACGTTGGCGCCGCTCTTCAGGATCTTGGCGAGGTGGACGCGGTTGCGCTCGCCGCCCGAGAGAACGCCGACCTTCTTCTGCTGGTCGGAGCCCTTGAAGTTGAAGGCGCCGCAATAGGCGCGCGAATTGATCTCGCGCTTGCCGAGATACAGGATGTCGTTGCCGCCGGAGATCTCCTGCCAGACCGTCGCGTCGGGGTTCAGCGCGTCGCGGGACTGGTCGACATAGCCGAGCTTGACGCTCTCGCCGATGCGGATCTCGCCCTTGTCGGGGGTCTCCAGGCCGTTGATCATCCGGAACAGGGTGGTCTTGCCGGCCCCGTTCGGGCCGATCACCCCGACGATGCCGCCCGGCGGCAGCTTGAACGACAGATCGTCGATCAGCAGCCGGTCGCCGAACGCCTTCTCCAGGTGGTCGAACTCGATGACGTTGTTGCCGAGCCGCTCGGCGATCGGGATGACGATCTGGGCGGTCGAGGGCCCCTTCTCCTGGGACTTCGCGACCAGCTCCTCGTAGCGCGCGATACGGGCTTTGGACTTGGCCTGCCGGGCCTTCGGCGAGGCGGACACCCATTCCTGCTCGCGCTCGAGGGTGCGCTGGCGCGATTCCTCCTCGCGGCCTTCTTGCGCGAGGCGCTTCTGCTTCTGGACCAGCCAGGACGAGTAGTTGCCCTCGTAGGGGATGCCGCGGCCGCGGTCGAGTTCGAGGATCCAGCTCGTGACGTTGTCGAGGAAGTAGCGGTCGTGGGTGACGATCAGGATCGCGCCCGGATAGGAGCGCAGATGGCCTTCGAGCCAGCCCACCGTCTCGGCGTCGAGGTGGTTGGTCGGCTCGTCGAGAAGCAGGAGTTCCGGCTGCCACAGCAGCAGGCGGCAGAGCGCGACGCGGCGGCGTTCGCCGCCCGACAGGGTCGCCACGGCGACGTCGTCGCCCGGGCAGCGCAGGGCGTCCATCGCCTGGTCGACCTTGGAATCGAGATCCCACAGGCCCTTGGCCTCGATCTCGTCCTGGAGGCGGGTCATCTCGTCCGCCGTCTCCTCGGAATAGTTCATCGCGAGTTCGTTGTAGCGATCGAGGATCGCCTGGGACTCGGCGACGCCCTCCATCACGTTCTCGCGGACGGTCTTGTCCGGATCGAGCTGCGGCTCCTGCGGCAGGTAGCCGACCCGGGCGCCCTCGGCCACGAAGCCGTCGCCGGAGAATTCCGTGTCGATGCCCGCCATGATGCGCAGCAGCGTCGACTTGCCGGCGCCGTTGACGCCGAGCACGCCGATCTTGGCATCCGGGTAGAAGGACAGGTGCACGTTGTCGAGCACCTTCTTGCCGCTGGAATAGGTCTTGGTCAGACCCCGCATGTGGTAGATGAATTCACGGGCCATGGGCTGGACTTTCCGAGGTGTCTTGCGCGTGGTTCCGGCGGAATTCGGGGCGGGCCGATGATCTCGACGACGTTCCTGCCCGACGGGCGCCGGCGCGGGCGGCCGCGCGTGGGAATAGGGAGTGCTCCCGCGCTTACCAGGGCGGCCGGGGGGGTGCAAGGCGGCCGCGGGGCGCCCTCACCCGAACGGGTTCTTGACCTCCGTCGTCGCCACCCGGACCTCGTCGGCCCGATCCGGAAGGTCGTCTTCGTCTTCCAGGGCCGCCACGATCGCCGTGAGAGTCTTCGCCAGCGCCCTCGCGCGCTCCAGGCTCTGGCGGTCGCGGGACAGATCGAGCGAGCCGTGCAGCACGATCCGCGCCGTGCCGTTCTCGAGCGTCAGGTCGCCGAGGGTCTGGACCGCCGCATCGTCGGCGAAAGGGGTGAAGGCGGGCGTCGCGTGCGCGGGCATGGAAGGCTCGTGTGGGGAGGGGCGGGGCTCGTCAGAACAGCGAGCGGAGGATGTCGCGCCAGGCACGGCGGGCGGCGCGGCGCAATTCGGCGGTGATCCAGTCGATCAGGCCGGGCTCGCGGCGGCTGCGCGGGCCGCCGGCATATTCGTCACGTCGCGGCTCGGGCAGCGTCATGATGCGGCGGCGGATGGAAGCCGGCAGGTCCGGGAAGGCGACGATGCCGCCGATCGCCGCCAGCTGGTCGAGGGAGATCGCCTCCCAGGTGTCGCCCGGGGCGGCGTTGCGGGCGAGGTAGACCCCCGCCTCGCCCCGGTTGGGGTCATAGACCGCCTTGAACACCCGGGTCGGGATCAGCACCCGGCCGCGCAGCGATTGCACGTTCGCGCCCTCGAACAGCGGCCCGGTGACGACGAACAGGTCGCCGCGCTCGATCGCCAGCGCCCGCACGCTGCTCTCGATTCCGGCCCAGAGCCGCCGGTTGAGGTCCGGGTCCTGCGGCACGATGTTGGCGAGGCTGAAGGATTCGGCTTGCGCGCTCGGGCTCGGCATGTCGCCCGAGGGGGCCATGTGGCCCCGGTCCCAGCCGCTGCCGGCGTAATCCGAGAGGTCGGCGCGCGCCGCGTCCGGCAATTGGCTTTCCTCGTGGAAGGCATCGACCCGGTCGATCCGGCGGGCGGCCTCGACCCGTGCGGCGGTGAGGTGCTCGGCGGCGTAGAGCGGCGTGCGCGACAAACCCGAATGGAGGACTGCGAAACCCTGGTAGCACAGAAGGGTGGTGTCGGCGGCGAGCCGCGGGTTGGTGAGCGTCGGGAGCGTGCCGCCCGCGACATGCTCCGGGCAGCTCCGCGCCAGCGCCGGGGCCGTCGCGACCACCAGGACCGGCAGGACCAGCCGGAGGGCGCTGCCGGCCGGCCACGGCAAAGGGCGGAAAGTGCCGGTGCCGATCACGCGCAGATCCGGACCCGCCGCGGGCCCTCGGGCGTCGGCCGCACGCGCCAGGTGCAGACCGGGATCCGGCGCCGGGAGAGGGTGTCGCAGGTGCGGTCTGAGGGTGTGCAGCGGGGGAGATGCGGCAGCCAGGCGGGATCGAGCGCGGGGTAGAGCGGCACCGCCCGGGCCTCTCCCGGCAAGAGGCCCGGCAAGAGGCCCGGCGCCGCCAGCAGGAGCCCGAGGACGAGCCCGCGCGCCGGTATCGACCGTCCCATCTGACCTCCGTGCGGGATGTGTCTTGGCGCCATCGCGCTATGTCCGCACCTTCTAACGCATCCCCGCGCAGCTGTCGCCTCGCGGCCGGAATCCGCCGTGAATTCAGGATGTTCTTCCGAGTTGTTACATCGCGCACATCCGCAACCGCCACGTGAGCGTACCGCCGATGGCGCGATCGGCCGCTTGCGGTATAACGGCCGCCATCTGCGAGGATCCCCGGCGTGAAGCCGAGCGGGATCCGCCCTCGAAGCGAGCGAGTGTCACGACGTGTCCGATCTGGTCCTTCCCCTCCTCGACCGCGTCCGCGAGCCTGCGGACCTGCGCCAGCTGCCCGAGAGCGATCTGGCCCAGCTCGCCGCGGAGCTGCGCGCCGAGACCATCGACGCGGTCTCGGTCACCGGCGGCCATCTCGGCGCCGGCCTCGGCGTCATCGAGCTCACCGTCGCCCTGCACTACGTCTTCAACACCCCCGACGACCGCCTGATCTGGGATGTCGGCCACCAGGCCTATCCCCACAAGATCCTCACCGGCCGCCGCGACCGCATCCGCACCCTGCGCCAGGGCGGCGGCCTGTCGGGCTTCACCAAGCGCGCCGAGAGCCCCTACGATCCCTTCGGCGCGGCGCATTCCTCGACCTCGATCTCCGCCGGCCTCGGCATGGCGATCGGCCGCGACCTCTCGGACGCCGCGGCCCGCGCCCGCGGCGAGACCCCGCCGCGCCGCAACGTCGTGGCGGTGATCGGCGACGGCTCGATCTCGGCCGGCATGGCCTACGAGGCGATGAACAATGCCGGGGCGCTGAAGTCGCGCCTGATCGTCATTCTCAACGACAACGACATGTCGATCGCCCCGCCGGTCGGCGCGATGTCGTCCTACCTCGCCCGCCTCGTCTCGGGCGACACCTACCGCTCGTTGCGCGACACCGCCAGGCAGTTCGGCCGCCTGCTGCCGAAGGCGCTCTACGACACCGCCGCCCGGGCGGAGGAATATGCCCGCGGCATCCTGGCCGGCGGCGGCACGATGTTCGAGGAACTCGGCTTCCACTACGTGGGCCCGATCGACGGCCACAACCTC
>NZ_LABX01000131.1 GCF_001043915.1 Methylobacterium aquaticum
TAGGTACTGTATTAGTACATCTGATTCTTTAATCTTGACTGTCAATAGAAACACTGTATCTCGTTTCGTGTTTGTTTTTTTTTTTACAAGCAGAAGAGCGGAATACAAGAGCCTCACAAGTCTCGGGGGCTCGGAGATGTGTAAAAGAGCCGGGGCCCGGCGGGGCGCCGGCCTGCCGACGCCCCGCCGGCCCGGGACATACCTCAGCGGCCCCCGACGAAGGCGGCGATGCTGCCGTCGAGCCGCCCGGAATAGGCCGACAGGGTGCCGGCGAGGCCCCGCACCGCATCGGCGAGCTGCCCGGTCTGGGCCGCGGCATCGGACACGCCGGTGATGGTGCCGGACATCTCGGAGGTGGATGCGGCCTGCTCCTCCACCGCCGCGGAGATGGAATGGGTCAGGGCGGACAACTCGCCGACGGCTTCGGTGATGCCCTGGATCGCCACCACGGCGTCGCCGGTGGCGGTCTGGATCGTGGCGACCTGCTGGGTGATCTCGTCCGTCGCCCGCGCGGTCTGGCCGGCGAGCTGCTTGACCTCCGCCGCCACCACGGCGAAGCCGCGGCCCGCCTCGCCGGCCCGGGCCGCCTCGATCGTCGCGTTGAGGGCGAGCAGGTTGGTCTGGCTGGCGATGGACTTGATCATGCCGACCACCGCATCGACCTTGCGGGTGTTCTCGGTGAGCAGCCGCACCGTCGCGTCCGTGGCCTGGGCCTGCGCGGCGATCTGCCGGCTGCGCTCCGAGACGCGGCCGACCTGATCGGCGACGTCCCGCACGCTGCCGGACATCTGCCGGGAGGTGTCCGCCACCGCGGCGGCGCGGGTGCGGGCATCCGTCGCCGCGCTGGTCAGGCCCTCGGCCGATTGCGCCATCTCGTCGGCCACCGCCGTCACCGCATCCACCACCGCGCGCACCTCCTCGGCCACGCGGGTCTGCCCGGTCACGATCGACCAGGTCAGCATCGGCCCGAGATAGGCGCCATCCGACCCGTTGATCGCCGAGACCTGGAGGTCGAGCACTTCCGGGCCGAGGCGGATCTTGGTCCGATGCGGCAGGTGGCTCGCATCGGCGAGCATCCGGCGCTGGTGCGCGGGGTTCTTGTGGAACACGTCGATCGACGACCCGACCAGGTCGGCCACCGTCACGGGCAGGTACTGCTCGATCGAGCCGAGCGTGGTCCGCGAACTCTCGTTGATGTAGCTGATGCGGAAGTCGTCCTGCGGATCCGCCATCATCACGGCGATCGGCATCCCCTCGACCATCTGGGCGAGACGCACCGCCTCCTGCTTCTTGGCGGTGACGTCGAAGGCGAACTTCATCACGCTCTTGGGGAGCCCGTCGGGCCCGAGCACCGGAAGGTAGGTGGCGCAGAGCCAGATCGACCTCCCGTCCTTGCCGATCCGCTCGAACTCGCCGATCTGGTGCAGGCCGGCGCGGAGCTGGCGCCAGAACTCGCGGTAGGCGTCGGAGGCCGAGACGGCGGGCGGCACGAGAAGCGAATGGGGCTTGCCGATCAGGGCCTGGGGCGCATAACCGGTCAGCGCCTGGAAGTTCGCATTCGCCCCGGTGATCGTTCCGTCGAGGGCGAACTCGATCGTGGCCATGGCCCGATCGAGCGCGGTGAGTCTCGCATCCTCGACCGGTTTGTGTCTGCCCCAGCCCATTCTTCGCTCCCGACCCTGTGCTTCGCCGTTTAGCGTGAAGACGGATAAGGCTCCGTTAATGCCGCAATAGGGCGAGTAAGTCCCATGCCTTTTAAGATGTTAAATACTTGTACGGCCAACAAAAATCGGCAAGCGTGCTGAGCGGCGTGATGGCCTGCATCGAAGCTGAAAGCACGTCGGGCGCCGGGAAACCGCCTTGAACAAGGAAGCCCCTCAAATTCAAGAAAAATTGCAATAAAATACGAATATAATACGCATTAAAAGGCTTGAGATCAGCTCAAATACCCCAGCGTAATCAAGCGATTTGCGGGCCCGGACAGTGCCAACCCATGTGTCGTCGGCCACCGACCGAGACTTGTTCCAGGACAGCATTCCCGCGGCGAACCGCCCGCATTCCGACCGAGGCGCCATCGCTGGAACGATCGGGCGGCACCGAGATCGCCCGGCACGACCACGCGGCACCGCGTGCAAGGCCGGGCTCAAGGCCCTGAAGACGGCCCACGAGGCTTGTCTTAAAAAACGATCGTTCGTATGAATGGAGAAAATCAGAGGGAGGGCGCCGATGATCCCGAACGCCGCGCGTGAATTCAATTTCGGCCTGGGCGAAACCGCCGAGGCGATCCGCGACAGCGTGCGCAACTTCGCGCAGGACAGAATCGCGCCGCGGGCCGAGGAGATCGACCGCACCAACACCTTCCCGCGCGACCTCTGGCCCGAGATGGGCGCGCTCGGCCTGCACGGCATCACGGTCGAGGAGGAGTATGGCGGCCTCGGCCTCGGCTACCTCGCCCATTGCGTGGCGATGGAGGAGGTGTCGCGGGCCTCGGCCTCGGTCGGCCTGTCCTACGGCGCGCATTCGAACCTGTGCGTCAACCAGATCCGCCGCAACGGCTCGGAGGCGCAGAAGCGGGCATACCTGCCCAAGCTCATCTCCGGCGAGCATGTCGGGGCGCTCGCCATGTCGGAGCCGGGCGCCGGCTCGGACGTGGTGTCGATGCGGACCCGCGCCGAGAAGAAGGGCGACTGCTACCTCCTGACCGGCTCCAAGATGTGGATCACCAACGGCCCGGTCGCCGAGACCCTGGTGGTCTATGCCAAGACCGACCCCCAGGCCGGCCCCCGCGGCATCACCGCCTTCCTGGTCGAGAAGGGGATGAAGGGCTTCTCCACCGCCCAGAAGCTCGACAAGCTCGGCATGCGCGGCTCCGATACCTGCGAGCTGGTCTTCGAGGAGTGCGAGATCCCGGAGGAGAACGTGCTCGGCGAGGTCGGGCGCGGCGTCAACGTGCTGATGTCGGGTCTCGATTACGAGCGCGCGGTGCTGGCGGCGGGACCGCTCGGCATCATGCAGGCATGCCTCGACGTGGTGATGCCTTACGTCCACGAGCGCAAGCAGTTCGGCCAGGCGATCGGCGAGTTCCAGCTGGTCCAGGGCAAGCTCGCCGACATGTACGTCTCGACCAACGCCGCCAAAGCCTATGTCTACGCGGTGGCCCAGGCTTGCGACCGCGGCGAGACTACCCGGGAGGACGCCGCCGGCGCGATCCTGTACGCCGCCGAGCGGGCGACGCAATGCGCGCTGGATGCGATCCAGCTGCTGGGCGGCAACGGCTACATCAACGACTACCCGACCGGGCGGCTGTTGCGTGACGCCAAGCTCTACGAGATCGGCGCCGGCACCAGCGAGATCCGCCGGATGCTGATCGGCCGCGAGCTGTTCGCCAAATCCGCGTAAGGCGCACCACGATGCCGGTCATCCCCACCAGCGCCGACCTCACCTCCGGGGCGGCGGAGCAGAACCGCGCCGCCTGGAGCGAGCTGCGCCAGGCCCTGAAAGCCCATCGCGCCAAGGCCGCGGCGGGAGGCCCGGCCCGCGCCCGGGAGCGCCACGTCGCCCGCGGCAAGCTCCTGCCCCGCGACCGGGTGCTGCGCCTGCTCGATCCGGGCTCGCCGTTCCTGGAGATCGGGAGCCTCGCCGCCCACGGGATGTATGGCGACGAGATCCACGCCGCCGGCGTGATCGCCGGCATCGGCCGGGTGGCGGGCCGCGAGGTGATGGTGGTCTGCAACGACGCCACCATCAAGGGCGGCACCTACTATCCCCTCACCGTCAAGAAGCACCTGCGGGCGCAGGAGATCGCGGCCCAGAACCGGCTGCCCTGCCTCTACCTCGTCGATTCCGGCGGCGCCAACCTGCCGCAGCAGACCGAGGTCTTTCCCGATCGCGAGCATTTCGGCCGGATCTTCTACAACCAGGCGCAGATGTCGGCCGCCGGCATCCCGCAGATCGCCTGCGTGATGGGCTCCTGCACGGCAGGCGGCGCCTACGTTCCGGCGATGTCGGACGAGAGCGTGATCGTGCGCCGCCAGGGCACGATCTTCCTCGGCGGGCCGCCGCTGGTGAAGGCCGCGACCGGCGAGGTGGTGAGCGCCGAGGATCTCGGCGGCGCCGACGTCCATGCGCGCCTCTCGGGCGTCGCCGACCACTACGCCACCGACGATGCCCACGCCCTCGCCATCCTGCGCCGCATCGTGGGCGGCCTCAACAGCGTCAAGCGGCCCGACATCGACATCGCGGCTCCCGTCGATCCGGCCTATGCGGCCGACGACCTCGACGCCCTGGTGCCGGTGGATCTCCGCAAGCAATACGACGCCCGCGAGCTGATCGCCCGCCTGGTCGACGGCTCGGAATTCGACGAGTTCAAGCGGCTCTACGGCACCACGCTGGTCACGGGTTTCGCCCGGCTGCACGGCATGCCGGTCGGGATCCTGGCCAACAATGGCATCCTGTATTCGGAGAGCGCGCTCAAGGGCGCCCACTTCATCGAATTGTGCTGCCAGCGCCGCATCCCGCTGGTCTTCCTCCAGAACATCTCCGGCTTCATGGTCGGGCGCGAGGTCGAGGCCGGCGGCATCGCCAAGAACGGCGCCAAGCTGGTCACGGCGGTGGCCACCGCGGCGGTGCCGAAGCTCACCGTGATCGTCGGCGGCTCGTATGGCGCCGGCAATTACGGCATGTGCGGCCGGGCCTATTCGCCCCGCTTCCTGTTCGCCTGGCCCAATTCGCGCATCTCCGTGATGGGGGCCGAGCAGGCGGCGAGCGTGCTCGCCACCGTCCGCCGCGACAACCTCGAGGCCGGGGGCGGGACCTGGAGCCCGGAGGAGGAGGAGGCGTTCAAGGCGCCGATCCGCGCCGGGTTCGAGGAGGAGGGCTCGCCCTACTACGCCACGGCGCGGTTGTGGGACGACGGCATCATCCTGCCGGAGGAGACGCGCCGGGTGCTCGCCCTGTCGCTCTCGGCCTGCCTCAACGCGCCGGTGCCGGAGACCCGGTTCGGCCTGTTCCGGATGTGAGGACCGCCATGACCCATCGCCGCCTCGCCTCCGTCCTGATCGCCAATCGCGGCGAGATCGCCTGCCGGGTGATCCGCACCGCGAAGGCCCTTGGGATGCACACCATCGCGGTCTACTCGGAGGCCGACCGCGACGCGCTCCACGTCGCGCTGGCCGACGAGGCCCATGGCATCGGCCCGGCGCCCGCCGCCGACTCGTATCTGCGCATCGACCGCATCCTGGAGGCGGCCCGGGCGAGCGGGGCCGAGAGCATCCATCCGGGCTACGGCTTCCTGTCGGAACGGCCGGACTTCGCCGAGGCCTGCGCGCAAGCCGGCATCGTCTTCGTCGGCCCTCCCGCCTCCGCCATCCGCGCCATGGGCCTGAAGGATGCCGCCAAGGCGCTCGTCGCCAAAGCCGGCGTGCCGGTGGTGCTGGGCTATCACGGCGCCCGCCAGGAGCCGGATTTCCTCGCCGCGGAAGCCATGGCCATCGGCTATCCGGTCCTCATCAAGGCGGTGGCCGGCGGCGGCGGCAAGGGCATGCGGCGGGTCGAGGGCCCGGACGGCTTCACCGACGCCCTCGCCTCGGCGCAGCGCGAGGCGCAGAACGCATTCGGCGATCCGCGGGTGCTGGTCGAGAAATACGTCCTGTCGCCGCGCCACGTCGAGATCCAGGTCTTTTGCGATGCCCATGGCAACGCCGTGCACCTGTTCGAGCGCGATTGCTCGCTCCAGCGCCGTCACCAGAAGGTGATCGAGGAGGCGCCCGCCCCCGGCATGCCGGACGAGGTCCGCGCCGCCATGGGCCGGGCCGCCGTGGAGGCCGCCAAGGCCGTGGGCTATGTCGGCGCCGGCACGGTCGAGTTCATCGCCGACGGTCGCGAGGGCCTGCGCCCCGACGGCTTCTGGTTCATGGAGATGAACACGCGGCTCCAGGTCGAGCATCCGGTGACCGAGGCGATCACCGGCCATGATCTCGTCGAGTGGCAGTTCCGGGTGGCGAGCGGCGAGGCGCTGCCGGTCGATCAGGCGGGCCTCGCGATCCAGGGCCACGCCGTCGAGGCACGGCTCTACGCCGAGGACCCGGATCACGGTTTCCTGCCCTCGACCGGGCCCTTGCGGGCGTTGCGCCTGCCGGACGGGGAGGGGATCCGGGTCGATACCGGCGTGCGCGCGGGCGACCGGGTGACCCCGTTCTACGATCCGATGATCGCCAAGGTGATCGCCCGCGGTGCCACCCGTCACGAGGCCCTGGACCGGCTGGCCGGCGCGCTCGGCCGCACCCTCGTGGCCGGTCCGAAGACCAACGTCGCCTTCCTCAAGGCGCTGGCGGAGGCGGAGGATTTCCGCGCCGGCCGCTTCGATACCGGCTTCATCGACCGCGCGCTCGACAGCCTCACGGCCCCGAACCCGCACCGCGACGGCGCGATCCGCGCCGGAATCCGGGCGCTGGTGGCGCGGGACACCCCCGCCGGCACCGGCTCGCCCTGGGATGCGGTCGACGGGTTCCAGCTCGGCGAGGCCCGGCGCCAGGTCTATCCGGTCGTGATCGAGGGCGAGCCGGCCGAGGCCGTGCTGCACTGGCGACCCGCCGGCCTCACGGTGGCATATGGCACGCCGGGGCCCGAGCCCGAGGCCGTCGCGGTGATCGCGGCCCCGCCCGGCGTGCTGGTGCTCGCGGAGGGCCGCCAGATCGCCCTCTCGCCCCCCGATCCCTTCGCGGTCGATCTCGACCACATCGACCAGGGCGGCGCCATCAAGGCGCCGATGCATGGCCGCCTCGTCGCCGTGCTGGTCGCCCCCGGCGAGACGGTCGTGCGCGGCCAGCGCCTCGCGGTGGTCGAGGCGATGAAGATGGAGCACGCCCTCACCGCCCCCCGCGACGGCACGGTCGCCGAGGTGACGGCGGAAGCCGGCCAGCAGGTCGCCGAGGGCGCCCGCCTGATCACCCTGACCACGGAGGACGCCGCGTGAGCACGATTCCGGTCTCGACCCATCCGCGCGGCGGGCTGTACTTCGAGGATTTCGAGGTCGGCGCCACGCTGCGCCATCGCCTCACCCGCACGGTGACGCAGATGGACAACATGCTGTTCTCCAACATGACGCTGAACCCGCAGCCGCTCCACATCGATGCGCATTTCTGCGCCACCGAGACCGAGTGGGGCCGGCCGCTGATGAACTCGCTGTTCACGCTCGGGCTGATGATCGGCATCTCGGTCAACGACACGACGGTGGGCACGACGATCGGCAATCTCGGCATGACCGAGACGCGCTTTCCCGCGCCGCTCTTCGAGGGCGACACGGTGAGCGTGACCACCGAGGTCGTCGCCAAGCGCGACTCGCGCTCGCGGCCCACCGCCGGCATCGTCGAGTTCGTCCACCGGGCCTACAACCAGGACGGCACGCTGGTGGCCGAGTGCCGGCGCCAGGCGATGATGCGCAAGCGGCCCGTTTCGGAGGCGTAGAGAGATGCGCTCGCTGCTGTTCGTTCCTGGCTATTCCCCCCGCAAGCAGGAGAAGGGTCTGGAGGTCGGGGCCGACGCCCTGATCCTCGACCTGGAGGATTCGGTCGCGCTGGCCGAGAAGCCGAAGGCCCGCGAGATCGCCGCCGGCTTCCTGGCGCGGATGCGCGGTGTGGCGGGGCGCCCGACGCTCTATGTCCGGGTCAATGCCCTCGACACGGGCCTCACCGAGGACGATCTCGCCGCGGTGATGCCGCACGCGCCCGACGGGATCATGCTGCCGAAGGCCGAGGGCGGCCTGAGCGTGGCCCATCTCGGCGGACGCCTTGCGGTTCACGAGGCCGAGCACGGCCTGACGGACGGCGCCACCCGCATCCTGCCGATCGCCACCGAGACGGCGCGGGCGGTGTTCTCGCTCCAGAGCCTGCCGGGATCGAGCCCGCGGCTCTCCGGCGTCACCTGGGGGGCGGAGGACCTGTCGGCCGATATCGGCGCCGAGACCAACCGGGGCGAGGATGGCGGCTGGACCGCGCCGTTCCGGCTCGCCCGCAACCTGACCCTGATGGCCGCCGCCGCCGCGGAGGTCGATGCCATCGACACCATCAACGCTCAGTTTCGCGATCTCGACGGATTGGCCCGCGAGTGCCGGGAGGCGCGGCGGGACGGGTTCGTCGGCAAGATGGCGATCCATCCGGCACAAGTCGCGATCATCAACGAAGCCTTCACGCCGACCGAGGCCGCCATCGCCCAGGCCCGGAGGGTCGTGGCCGCCTTCGCGGCGGCGCCGGGGGTCGGCGTGGTCGGCATCGACGGCGAGATGGTCGACCGGCCGCATCTGCGCCGGGCGGAACGGCTGCTGGCGCGGCTGGGGTGAGGCGGGATCGACGCAAAGTCTCTGCGCGATCTCATGACATCGGCCTGTGGCGCCGCAGCCCCTATGGTGCTCGCAACGGCATCGAGCGGGGCAAGGCTCATCCTGAGGCCGAGCCGATGCAGCAGATCCATCACGGCGGCCAGATGCGGCGCTCCCGCCTGCACCTCGCCGCGAGCGAGGCCGCGGGCCGGTGCGGCGGTGTCCAGCGCGTGAGCGACCAGGGCCGGATCATTCTCGGCGAGCACCGCGTCGAGAGAGGCGGCGATCCGTTCGTGGCGGTCGAGGTCGTCCGCCGTTTCGTCAGGAGGTGAGCCGGACATCGGTCACGGGACGCACTGCGACATCCTCGTCCGGATCGCCGGGATGCTCCAGATCATGCCGTGATCGCCGTCTGATACCATCGGCCCAAGATACTGACGCATCGGGTCGATGGACCATCTCAAATTTTCGATACTAAGGCAAAGGCTTAGCGAAAATTGGAGACCGGAACCAAAGGTCGTTTTCTTTCGACCGTTGGTATGACGCCGAGCCTTCGCTATCCCCAGCCAAACCTCACGCACCGCGCGAGCAACGCGCGGGCCATTCCCCGGGAGGACGCAACACCATGCCCCACACCGACAGCCTACCCGACGCCGGCCTCCTCGCCCGCCTGCCGGCCGCCCTCGCCGCCGCCCGTCAGGCACCGGCTTACGCCACCCACCTCGCCGGCCTCGATCCGGCCACGGTGACCGACCGGGCGGCGCTCGCCCGCCTGCCGGTCCTGCGCAAGGGCGAGATGCCGGCGCGCCAGCGCGAGTCGCTGCCCTTCGGCGGCTTCGTGCCGGGGCCGGCCGGGGCGTTTCCCCGCCTGTTCACCTCGCCGGGGCCGATCTTCGAGCCGCAGCGGGCGGGCGAGGACCCGTGGGGGGGCGCCCCGGCGCTTGCCGCCGCCGGCTTCCAGGCCGGTGAGGTGGTGCTGAACACCTTCGGCTACCACCTGACGCCCGGCGGCTTCATCTTCGACTCCGCCGCCCGGGCGCTCGGCTGCGCGGTGATCCCGGCTGGGCCCGGCAACACCGAGCAGCAGCTCGACCTGATCGAGGCTTACCGGCCGGCCGGCTATGTCGGCACGCCGGATTTCCTCAAGGTGCTGCTCGATGCGGGCGCCAAGGCCGGGCGGGACGTGTCGTCGCTCGTCAAGGCCCTGGTGTCGGGAGCCGCCTTCCCGGCCTCGCTCCAGGCCGAGTTCGCGCAGCGCGGCATTGCCGCCCGCCAAGCCTACGCGACGGCGGATGTCGGCTTCATCGCCTATGAGACGCCGGACGAGCCGGGGCTCCTCGTCAGCGACGGGCTGATCCTCGAGATCGTGCGGCCGGGCACCGGCGATCCGGTGCCGGAGGGCGAGGTCGGCGAGATCGTCGTCACGGTGCCCGATCTCGATCGGCCGCTGATCCGCTACGCCCTCGGCGACCTCACGGCGGCCCTGCCCGGCGGGCGCCGCATCCGCGGCTGGATGGGCCGGGCCGACCAGGCCGCCAAGGTGAAGGGCATGTTCGTGCGCCCCGAGCAGGTCGCCGAGATTGCCCGCCGCCATCCGGAACTCGGCCGCCTGTGCTTGGTGGTGACCCGGGCCGACGAGGCCGACGTCATGACCCTGAAAGCGGAATCCGCGACGACGGACGCCGCCCTGGCCGAGGCTTTGGCCGAGACCCTGCGGGCGGTGACGAAGCTGCGCGGCACGGTCGCCCTCGTCGCCCCCGGCAGCCTGCCGAACGACGGCAAGGTCATCGCCGACGAGCGGCCGGTGGGCTGACGACACTCCGCTCGACGAGTGCTGGGTCGGGACGTCGTGCCGAGCATGATCGCCCTGCGGGTGATCGGCGCCGGCATCACCGATCCGGCCTGAGCCCGGCAGGGCTGGCGTGATCCGCTTTCTCGTCCGCCCGGACTGCCCGCCGAGGGAGCGTGCGGGCGGATCAGACAGGGAGAGGCCGCCGTCAGGCCGCCCGGACCTGCGCCAGGAAGCGGTCGACCTCGACCGAGAGGCGCTCGGACTGGCGCGACAATT
>NZ_LABX01000132.1 GCF_001043915.1 Methylobacterium aquaticum
GCTGGATCAGGCGCCGGCGCCGGCCCGCACGGGGAACCGGTGCGGAAGCCCGGCCGTCATCCTCGTCGGTGCCGTCGGTCTCCCGAAAATCGGTCATCGAGTCCCCGCAACCGGGCCGTCTCGCCCCCGCGGCACGCTGACGGCGTTCCGGCAGCGGCGCAAGCCCGGCGTGAGACGCGGCAATCCCGTTAACCAGGCATCAAGCATGTTCCTTCATCCCTGGTTAGCCATCAACCGTCGGACCCGTCCCGGCCCATGCCCGCAGCCCCGGCCCCGCGCAAGCGCCCCTCCCGTCCTCCCGAGAGCCCGATCGCGGGCCTGATCACCCGTCGCCGTGCCCGCGAAGCGGCAGCGGAACGGGGCGTGTTCGGGGCCGCCCTCGTGCTGGCGCTCACCGTCACGGGATTTGCCGGCTACACCCTGTCGCAGCCGGCCCGGCCCTACGACGTGCGGGAGGTGCTGCCGGCCCTGGCCGGGCCGTTCACCTGGCGGCGGACGATCACCGAGGCACGCGCCCCCGAGACCGACCTCGATCCCCTGATCACCGGCTCGCTGGCCGAGACCCCGGCCCCGGCCGCACCCGCCGCGGCGGCCATCGCCCAGCCGGAGCGGACCGGGCCGCCGCCCTCCGGCTTCGCCCTGCGGCGCGCCTCCGCCGGCCAGGCGGTGGTCGAGGGACGCGACGGACTGCACGAGATCGGCATCGGCTCGACCCTGCCGGGAGCCGGCCGGGTGCTGTCGATCCGCAGCACCAGCGCCGGCTGGATCGTCATCACCACCGAAACCATCATCGGGCCGACCCCGCTGTGAGTGCGCTGCAACACGAGTCGAGGCGGCGACAAGCCTGGAGCAAGCGTGGCCGCCTAGAGCGGAACCCTCATGGGAACCCCGTGCCGCCCCGGCGGGCGGCCCCGCCCCACCGCGCCGACGGGCCGGAGACGCATCCGTGACGAACACCCTGACGAGCTACATGCTCCTGTCGCGGAACCTCGCGACCTCGTTGCAGCGCAAGGGAAACGAACCCGTCGTTTCCCGTGAGACCGCCTATTACCAAGCCAATATCGGCAAGGTGACGTCGATCGACGACTTCATGGCCGATCAGCGGCTCTACAACTACGCCATGAAGGCGTTCGGCCTGGAGGACATGTCCTACGCCAAGGCGTTCATGCGCAAGGTCCTGACCGAAGGTACGTCCGATTCCACCGCCTTCGCCAACCGCCTGGCGGACGACCGCTACGTCGCCTTCGCGAAGGCGTTCGACTTCTCGCCGGGCGCCACCGCGCAGGGCACCGACCCGACGGTGATCTCGACCGACCTGGTGCTTCCGGCAGGCAGCGCAAAGCTCGCGCTCCCGGGCACGCTCGCCGCGTCCTACGACTTCAGCGGCACCAACGAGGCGAGCTTCACCCTCTCGTCGCAGCTCGACGGGACGACGACGAAGAGCGTCACCATCGTCCTCAACAAGGCGGCGCTGGCCGGCAAGGTGGCGGATCTCTCCAAGGTGACCCCGGCCGAGATCGCCACGGCCGTCGGTGCCCAGATCACGGCCTCCGGCGCGAGCGGGCTGATGGGCAAGGTGCAGGTCGGCCTCACGGCGAATGGCGGCCTCGGCTTCGAGACCACCGACTACGCCGATCTCGGCTTCGACGGCCAGCCCGGCGGCACCGGCGTGAACGCCGACACGTTCTACTTCGCCGGCGGTTCCAGCCGCACCCTCACGCTGAGCAACGCCGCCCTGTCGGCGCCCGGCCAGACGGCGGTCGATATCGGCAACGGCACGGACCTCTCGCCCGGTGCCGACGTCAAGAGCGTCATCGACGCCTACCTCCAGCAGAGCCTCGAATCGGATGCCGGCGCCGAGGATACCGGGGTGCGCCTCGCCCTCTACTTCGCCCGCAAGGCGCCGACGCTCAAGAGCGGCTACGACATCCTGAGCGACCCCGCCCTGACCCAGGTCGTCAACACGGTGATCGGCCTGCCGGCGACGAGCAGCGCCACCACCAGCGACGCCCTGGCGGCGCGTGCGAAGCTCATCGCCTCCAAGGTGGATTTCGCGAGCTTCCAGGACCCGGCCAAGGTCGAGGCTTTCGCCCGCCGCTTCGCGGCGATCTGGGACGCGCAGAACAACACCGCCACGGACCCGATCCTGGCGCTGTTCAGCAACGGCCAGGCGTGAGGCGGCGATGCAGAACAGCCTCTACGTCAATCTCTCGGCGCAGATCGCCCTCGACAAGCGTCTGACCACCACCGCCAACAACGTCGCCAACATGGCGACCGCGGGCTTTCGCGCCGAGGAGACCAAGTTCTCCGCCCTCCTCGCCCAGGCGACCAAGGGCGCGGTGGCCTTCGTGGGCTCGGGCGACACCTTCGTCTCCCGCTCCTCCGGCCCGATCACCAAGTCCGATTCCCCCCTCGACGTCGCGGTGCAGGGCGATGCCTGGCTGAGCATCGGCGGCCCGTCCGGCCCCGTCTATACCCGCGACGGCCGCCTGACGATGGATGCCACCGGGCAGCTGCGCAATCTCACCGGTCAGCCGGTGCTCGATCCGGGCGGCTCGCCGCTCCTCCTCGACCCGCAGCAGGGACCGCCGACGATCGGCCGCGACGGCAGCATCTACCAGGGCACCAACCAGGTCGGCGCGCTCGGCCTGTTCATCCTCGACAAGAAGGGGACGCTCACCCGCGCGCCCGGCAACGCCGTGACCTCGAGCCTGCCGGCACGGCCGGTGCAGGACTTCACCGGCATCGGCATCGTCCAGGGCTACATCGAGGGCTCGAACGTCAACCCGATCATGGAGATGGCGAAGCTCATCACCATCCAGCGCGCCTTCGAGAGCGCCGCCACGGCGACCGCGGAGGCCGAATCCTCGCTCCAGAGCGCCGTGAAGTCGCTCTCGCCGCAAGGAAGCTGACGCATGAACGCGGATCCGATCGCGCGCCTCGCCGAGGCGATGGCAGCGGCCCGGCAGGACGGGGCCCTGGTGCAGATCGGCGGGCCGATCCGCGAGGTGACCGCGAGCGCCTGCCGGATCGGCGGCGTTGCGCCGTTCGTGCGCCTCGGCGACCGGATGAGCTTCTCGGGGAACGGACGGGCGCAGATCGGCGAGATCGTCCGCGTCGATGCCGAGGGGGCGACGCTCAAAGCCTATGAGAGCCGGATCGAGGCCGGGATCGGCACCATCGCCCGCCGCCTCGGACCGGCGGAGCTGCGGCCCGATCCGAGCTGGAAGGGCCGGGTCATCGACGCCCTCGGACGCCCGGTCGACGGCGCCGGGCCCCTGCATCCGGGCGAGCGCGCCGTTCCGCTCGACGCCGACCCGCCGGCGGCTTTGGGCCGCGCCCGGGTGCGCGCGCCCTTGCGCACCGGCGTCCGCGCGCTCGACCTGTTCACGCCTCTCTGCGCCGGCCAGCGCATCGGCATCTTCGCCGGCTCCGGCGTCGGCAAGTCGACGCTGCTCGCGATGCTGGCGGGAGCCGACGGCTTCGACAGCGTCGTGGTCGCCCTGGTGGGCGAGCGCGGGCGGGAGGTGCGCGAGTTCCTGGAGGGCGCCCTGGCGCCGAGCCGCGAGCGCGCCGTGGTGGTGGTCTCGACCGGAGACGAGAGCCCGATGATGCGCCGCCAGGCGCCGAAGGTGGCCCTCGCGGTGGCCGAGGCGTTTCGCGATCGCGGCGAATCGGTGCTCCTGATCGTCGATTCGGTGACCCGCTACGCCCATGCCGCCCGGGACGTGGCGCTGGCGGCGGGCGAGCCGGCGGTGGCCCGCGGCTACCCGCCGAGCGTCTTCTCCGACCTGCCGCGGCTGCTCGAACGGGCCGGCCCGGGCTTGGAGGGACGCGGCACCATCACGGGCGTGTTCTCGGTGCTGGTCGATGGCGACGACCACAACGACCCGGTCGCCGACAGCATCCGCGGCACCCTCGACGGCCACGTCGTCCTCGACCGCGCCATCGCCGAGCAGGGACGCTATCCGGCGGTCGACCTGCTCGGCTCGATCTCGCGGCTCGCCACCGAGGTCTGGACGCCCGAGCAGCGCGAGCTGATCCGCAAGCTGCGGGCGATGATGGCCCGTTTCGAGGAGACCCGGGATCTGCGCCTGATGGGCGGCTACCGGGCCGGGACCGATGCCGAGCTGGATCAGGCCATCGGCCTGGTGCCGCGAATCTACGACGCCCTGCGCCAGGACCCGGCCCAGCCCCCGAGCCGGGATGCGTTCCTGGAACTCGCCCAGAGCCTGCGGGGCTGACGCGCGATGCTCCGCCTTCCCCTGCCCCAGGGCCCTCCCCCGGCATCGGCCTCCGAGCCCTGCACACGCTTGCAGACCCGCGCAGGCTCCAAGCCCCGCATGGGCTCCAAGCCCCGCGCAAGCCTGGGCGGGTCTAGTCCGCCCCGAGCCTTGGCCGCGCGAGCCTTGGCCGCGAGAGTCCCGCCCCTGCAAGCCGTGTCCCGCCTGCGTCCCATTCGAAGCATTCTGACGAACGAGGTCCCGCAATGAGTCTCATCGGCGTGCTCCGCACCGGTGTCTCGGGCATGAACGCCCAGTCGAACCGCATCTCGACCGTGGCGGAGAACATCCAGAATTCCGGCACGACGGGCTACAAGCGTAGCGCGACGGAGTTCTCCTCGCTGCTGATCGCCGATACCGGGGCCGGCAACTACAATTCGGGATCGGTCGAGACGACGGTGCGGCGCGCGGTCTCGGAGGGCGGCACCATCAACGCCACGACCTCGAAGTCCGACCTCGCGATCGACGGCAACGGCTTCTTCGTGGTCAAGGATCCGTCCGGCGCGCCGCTCCTGACCCGGGCGGGCAACTTCAAGATCGACGCCACCTCCAACACCTTCACCAATGCCGCCGGCATGACGCTGATGGGCTACAGCCTGCTGAACGGCGAGCCGTCGACGACGCTCAACAGCGTCAACGACATGGTTCCGATCAGCCTCGCCGCGGTCAACAGCCGGGCGACGCCGACCACCGCCGGCACCCTGTCGGGCAAGCTTCCGGTCGAGACAGCCCCGGCCGCCGCGGGCCAGTACTCGAAGAAGTACTCCGTGGTGACCTACGACAACGTCGGCACGGCCAAGACCCTGGACGTCTATCTGGCGAAGAACGCGGACAGCAGCTGGTCGATCTCGGTCTACGACGCCGCCGCGAACCCGACCCCGGCCGGCGCCACCCCGTCCCTGCCGGCCGGCGCGGCGCTGGCCACCACGGCGGTCGGCTTCAATGCGCAGGGCCAGATCACCGGCACGGGGGTCGCCGGCTCGGGCACCTATACGGGCCCGAAATCCCTCACCCTGACCGTCCCGGGCGGCCAGAGCACGACCTTCGACCTCTCCGGCCTGACCCAGCTCGCCGGCGACTACGCCGTGGCGGGCACGGCCAACGGCAAGGCACCGGCCGCGGTGACCGGCACGTCGTTCGGCGCGGACGGGACCGTCTACGCGACCTTCGACGACGGCTCGCGCCTGGCGGCCTTCCGGGTGCCGCTCGCCACGGTCCCGAGCGCCGACAACCTGGAGCCGCGCTCCGGCAACGTCTACCGGCCGACGGTCGATTCCGGAAACATCCAGGTCGGCTTCGCCAGCGAGGGCGGACGCGGCACGATCAAGTCCGGCGCCCTGGAGCAGTCGAACGTCGACGTCAGCACCGAGCTGACCGCGATGATCGAATCGCAATCGACCTACACCGCCAACTCGAAAGTGTTCACGACGGGCAACGAAATGCTCGACACCCTGATGAACCTGAAGCGGTAACGGCGAACCAGCCAACCGGAGCTGACAGATGGGCCTTTCGCTCGCGCTCGACTCGGCACGCTCGGCGCTCCTCGCGACGTCGAGCCAGATCGCCACCACCGCCCGCAACACCGCGGGGGCGAACGACCCTGGCTACTCGCGCAAAGTCGTCAGCCTGGTGAGCGGCCCGGGCGGGACCACGGTCGTGGTGGCCCGCGCGAGCGATGCGGCCCTGTTCACGCGCAAGCTCGGGGCGGGCTCGGCCGCAGCCGAAAGCCAGGCCCTGCTAGACGGCCTCACCGCCCTGTCGAAGACGGTGGGCGATACCAGCGACGCGGGCTCGCCGGCCGCGCGCCTCGGCGCCTTGAACGCGGCGCTCCAGGCCGCAGCCAACCGCCCGGACGATGCGGGCCTGGCCCGAACGGCGGTCGAGAGCGCCCGCGACCTCGTCTCCAGCCTCACCAGCGCGGCGGCGGCGGTGCACGACGTCCGCGCCCAGGCCGACCAGGGCATGGTGGACTCGGTCGCACGGATCAACGACCTGCTCGGCCAGTTCGACAAGGCCAACCGGGCGGTGATGCGCGGCACGGCGAGCGGCCAGGACGTCAGCGACAGCCTCGACGACCGCGACCGCATCCTGTCGCAGCTCTCGCAGGAGATCGGCATCTCGGTCTCCGACCGTCCCGGCGGCGACATGGCGATCTATACCGACAGCGGCGTGACGCTGTTCGACCGGGGCGCCCGGACGGTGAGCGTCACCCCGACGACGGCCTTCTCGGCCGGCACGGTGGGGGCGGCGGTGATCGTCGACGGCGTGCCGGTCACGGGCGCCACCTCGCCGATGCGGCTGGCGAGCGGGCGGCTCGCCGGCCTTGCCTCCCTGCGCGACGAGAGCGCGGTCACCTACGAGAACCAGCTCGACGCGATCGCCGCCGCCCTGATCGACACCTTCAAGGAAAGCGGCGCCGGCGGACCGAAGACGGGCCTGTTCACGGCGGGGGCGAGCGGCGCCCTGCCGGCATCGGCGACCGGGCTCGCGAGCCGCATCGCGCTCAACGCCGCCGTCGACCCGACGCTCGGCGGCGACGTCACCACCCTGCGCGACGGCGGGATGAACGGCAGCGCCTACAAGGCCAATCCGGGAACCGACGCCGCCTACGCGACCCGCCTGCGCGGTCTGGTCGACGGGCTCGCGACGGCCCGCAGCTTCACCCCGGGCGCGCCGCTGAACGAAGTTGCGACACTCGCGGGCTTCGCGGCCGATTCCGCCGGCTGGCTCGCGGCAACGCGCAAGGCCGCCTCGAGCGATGCCGACTACCAGAACACCCTGCTGGGGCGGGCCACCGACGCCCTGTCGAACGCCGTCGGCGTCAACGGCGACGACGAGACCGCCCAGATGCTGCAACTCCAGCGCGCCTACACGGCGTCGGCCAAGATCCTGACCATGGTGGACGACCTGCTGAAGACCCTCCTGACCGCGATCCGGTGAGGCGTCCCGGTGATCCTCCGCAAGACAGAGCCCTGCCTGCCATGATGACCACGAGCTACATCTCCAGCCTCAGCCTCTGGAACGGCCCCCGCATCGCCGCGGGCCAGCTCCAGGTCGAGATCGCGAACGCCACCCAGGAGATCACGGACGGGCGCTATGCGGATGTCGGCCTCGCCCTCGGGGCCCAGGTGAGCCGCAGCTTCTCCTTACGCCAGAGCGCGGCAGAGATCGCGGCCCTCAAGGACGGCAACGGCGTCACCGCCCTGCGCCTCGACACGACCCAGAGCATCCTCCAGCAATTGCAGAAATCCGCCGACGCGCAATTCGCCGCCCTGACCGGGCTGACGGCGGACAAGCGCGTCGCCGCGATGGCGGCCTCGGCCGACGACACCCTGGCGTCGCTGACGAGCCTCCTCAACTCCGCCGCGAGCGGGCAGGCGCTGTTCGGCGGCATCAATACCGGAACCAGCCCGATCAAGGACGGGGCCGCGGCGAATGCCAAGGCCGCCGCGACCGCGGCGTTCCAGACCGCCTTCGGCTTCCCGCCGAGCGACCCGCAGGCCGCCACCCTGACGGCGGCGCAGGTGCAGACCTTCCTCGACGGGACGATCGCGGCCCAGTTCGCCGATCCGAATTGGGGCACCACCTGGTCGCAGGCGTCGAGCACGACGGTGACCAGCCGGATCTCGCTCGGCGAGACCACCACCACCTCGGTCTCCGCCAACGGGACGGCGTTCCGGCAGCTCGCCCAGGCGGCCATCGTCTCGGGGCTCGGCCTCACCGGCCTCTCGGCCGATGCCCAGGCCGTCGTTTCCAGCAGAGCGATGAGCCTCCTGAGCCAGGCCAGCGCCGGGCTCGTCTCGCTCCAGGCCGATCTCGGCCGCAGCCAGGCGCGGATCACCGACGCCAATACCCGGCTCACCGCGCAAGCCACGCTCGTCCAGAAGGAGATCTCCCGCCTCGAAGGCGTCGATCCGGCCGAGGCCAAGGTGCGGCTCGACGCCGCCAAGACCCAGCTCCAGATGTCCTACTCGCTGACCGCGCAGCTCCAGGAGCTGTCGCTGCTGAAATACGTCGCGTAGCGCCCGGCGATCCCGCCAGCCCGCGCGACGCTCTCATGCGACCCCATCCCGACGCGCAGACACCAGACCGACGAGGCATCGGCTCGATGTACCGCTTTTCCTATTCCGAGATCCTGGAGGACGCTGGGGAGGTCGGCCGCGAGCGGGAGCGTGCCGCCTTCGACCGTGCGCTCGCGCTCCTGCGCGACGTGGAGGCCCGCGGCCTCGGCGGTGCGGAACGGACCGCCGCGGTCGGTTTCGTCCAGGACCTGTGGAACGTCCTGATCGCCGACCTGCTGGCGCCCGAGAATGGCCTGCCCCCTGCCCTGCGCGACGACCTCGTGTCGATCGGTGCCTGGAACATGCAGGAGGCGGGCGAGGTCCTGCGGTCGCCCGAGCGCAGCCTCGCAGCCCTGATCGAGGTCAACACCTCGATCCGCGACGGATTGAGGTGAATCGTCCCATGCGTCTCTCGCTGCGAGCCGGGGAGCGGATCTACATCAACGGCGCCGTGCTGCGGGTCGACCGGAAGGTGGCGATCGAGCTCATGAACGACGCGACCTTCCTGCTCGAGAGCCACGTGCTCCAGCCGGAGGACGCCACGACGCCGCTCCGGCAGCTCTACTTCGCCGCCCAGACGATGCTGATCGATCCGGGCCATGCCGCAGCGGCGCGAGCGCTCTATGACGGCATCCGTGACGGTCTCCTGGCGACGACCGGCGAGGCGGTGCTGCGCGACGGGCTCGTCGCCGCCCAGGCCCTCGTCGAGGGCGGCCGCCTGTTCGACGCGCTGAAGCTGATCCGGGGGCTCTACCCCCTTGAAGCGGCCCTGATGAAGACCGGGGACGCGCCGGTGGCGCCGGTGCCGGCCCCGATGCCGGGCTTGAGCGCCCTGGCCCGCCGCACCCGGGCTCCCGAGCGGCCGCGGGAGCGCCCGGTCGTGCGGCCTCCCGCCACGGGGCGGCGCGCCGCTCCCGCTTCCACCGCCCTGCCCGCCCGTGAACCGGAGGCCTGAATGACCGTCGACAGCACCACCAGCGCCACGGCGGGCAGCGCCGCCACGGGCACGAGCGCGGCCGCGGCCGCCGCCAAGGCCGGCAGCTCCTTCGCCGCCTCAATGAACTCGGACACCTTCCTGACGCTGCTGATGGCGCAGCTCAAGAATCAGGATCCGACGAAGCCAATGGACTCGACCGCCTATGTCGGCCAGCTCGCCACCTTCTCGCAGGTCGAGCAGGCGACGAAGACCAACCAGAAGCTCGATTCGCTGCTCGCCTCGAGCTTCCTCGATCAGGCTGACACCGTCATCGGCCGCACCCTGACCTCGGCCGACGGCACCACGACCGGCACGGTCCAGTCCGTGCGGGTGACGAGCGACGGCGCGCTCGCACGGCTGACCTCCGGCCAAGACGTGCTGCTGAGTTCCGGCGTCGTGATACAATAGGGGACCGGGTGCGTCGGAGCCGCTCATGAACGAGGTCGATGCCCTCGAACTCGTCCGCGCCGCGATCTGGACCGTCATCGTCGCCGCGGGCCCCGCGGTCGGCGCCGCGATGCTGGTCGGCATCGCGGTGGCGTTGTTGCAGGCGCTCACCCAGATCCAGGAGGTCACCCTGACCTTCGTTCCGAAGATCGTGGTGATCCTGCTCGTCCTCCTCGTCACCGGCACCTTCATCGGCGGCCAGATCAACGCTCTGGCAGAGGCCGCCTACGGCCGGATCGCGACCGGCTTCTAATACCAACGGTCGAAAGAAAACGACCTTTGGTGCCGTTCGCGAATTTTCGCCAAGTCTCGATTTGTCTCGAAGCCCAACATCCCGGACATCTGGGCTTGGCATCGACAAATCGAGATGGGTCGACGGCCCGATGCATCAGCATCTTGGGCCGTTGGTAAGAGGAGCCTTCGTGGCGCTCCGGCGGGTCGTCGCGCCTTTGTCGCCCGTCGAGGATCGGCGGCCGAGCCGAACCGGGGCCGCCGCGGGTCGGCCCAGGCGATCCGGTCGGCACCCCCTGCCCAACCCCCGCGCAAGCTAGCCGTGGCACATCCCATCGCGAACATCCTTCGCGGAGGGCGGTGAGGTCATGGCGGTGGGCGCGGCAGTGGCGGTCGAGCGCAAGTCGCGGCGGGATTTCGGCTTCGCGGCCGGCATCGTGGCGATCCTGGCGGTGCTGTTCCTGCCGGTGCCGGCCCTGCTCATCGATGTCGGGCTCGCCTTCTCGATCGCCCTGTCGGTGCTGATCCTGATGGTGGCGCTCTGGATCCAGAAGCCGCTCGAATTCTCGTCCTTCCCGACCGTGCTGCTGATCGCGACGCTGCTGCGCCTGGCGCTCGGCATCGCCACGACCCGGCTGATCCTGGCCAACGGCCAGAAGGGCGTCGACGCCGCCGGCCACGTCATCCAGGGCTTCTCGCAGTTCGTGATGAGCGGCGACTTCGTGATCGGGATCGTGGTGTTCCTGATCCTGATCACCGTCAACTTCCTGGTCATCACCAAGGGCGCGACCCGCATCGCCGAGGTGGGCGCCCGCTTCACCCTCGACGCGATCCCCGGCAAGCAGATGGCGATCGACGCCGATCTCAATGCCGGACTGATCGACGACAAGGAGGCCCAGCGCCGGCGCCGGGAGCTGGAGGAGGAGAGCGCCTTCTTCGGCTCGATGGACGGCGCCTCCAAGTTCGTGCGCGGCGAGGCGGTGGCCTCGCTCATCATCATCGCGGTCAACGTCTTCGGCGGCATCATCATCGGCACGACGCGGCACGGCCTGCCGCTCGCCACCGCCGCCGACATCTTCACCAAGCTCTCGGTCGGCGACGGCCTGGTCTCGCAGATCCCGGCCCTCATCGTCTCGCTCGCCGCCGGCCTTCTGGTCTCGAAGGGCGGCACGCAGGGCACGGCCGAGCAGGCGGTGATCGGCCAGCTCGGCGCCTATCCGCGGGCGCTCATCGTGGCGGCCGCCATGATGGGCGTGTTCGCCCTCGTGCCGGGCCTGCCCTTCCTGCCCTTCATGGCCCTGAGCGGGCTCCTGTTCTTCATCGCCCGCACCATCCCGCGCCGCCTCCAGGCCCGGGTGGCGGCGGCCGAGGCCAAGGCCAAGGCCGAGGAAGCGGTGAAGCAGGCGGAGGCCAAGGAGAAGGACTCGGTCAAGGAGTCGCTCAAGACCCCGGAGATCGAGCTGAGCCTCGGCCGCCAGGCCGCCGCGCAGATCCAGGCGTCGCAGGCCGAGCTCGGCCACCGGGTCGCCAAGATGCGGCGCAAGTTCGCCCGGCAATACGGGTTCGTGGTGCCGGACATCAAGGTCTCGGACAACCTCGCCCTGCCGCCCAAGACCTACCAGATCCTGATCCACGGCACCGTGGCGGCCTCCCAGGAGATCCGCCCCGGCGAGATGCTGGTGGTGGTCGGCGACGGGCCGAAGCCGGACGTGCCGAGCGACGAGGTGCGCGAGCCCGCCTTCGGCATGAAGGCGCTCTGGGTGATGGATGCCTATGCGGGCGAGGTCCGCCGCGGCGGCTTCGAGGCGATCGACGGGGCCTCGGTGCTGCTCACCCATCTCTCCGAGGTGATCCGCAACAACCTGCCGCAATTCCTGTCCTACAAGGACATGCGCGCCCTGCTGGACCGCCTCGACCCCGAATACAAGCGCCTGCTCGACGAGATCTGCCCGTCGCAGATTTCCTATTCGGGCCTCCAGGCGGTGCTGAAGCTGCTGCTCGCCGAGAGGGTCTCGATCCGCAACCTGCACCTGATCCTGGAGGCGGTGGCAGAGATCACCCCGCATGCGCGCCGGGCCGAGCAGATCGCCGAACACGTGCGGATGCGGATGGCGCAGCAGATCTGCGGCGACCTTGCCGAGAACGGCGTGCTCAACGTGCTGCGCTTAGGCGCCAGCTGGGACCTGTCGTTCCACCAGAGCCTGAAGCGCGACGCCAAGGGCGAGGTGGTGGAGTTCGACATCGATCCGCGCCTCGTCGAGCAGTTCGGCACCGAGGCGTCGGAGGCGATTCGCGCCCGGATGAAGGAGGTGCACGGCTTCGCCCTCGTCACCGCGCCGGATGCCCGGCCCTACGTGCGGATGATCATCGAGCGGATCTTCCCGACCCTGCCGGTGCTCTCGCATCTCGAAATCGCCCGCGGCGTCGAGATCAAGTCCCTGGGCACGATCTCGTGACGACGATCGGGCCGGACAGCTTCCTCGCCGTCTTCCTGATCTTCTGCCGGGTCGGCGGCTGCCTGCTCGTCGTGCCGGGCTTCTCCAGCCCGCGGGTGCCGCAGCAGCTGCGGCTCCTCATTGCCGGGGCCGTCTCGCTGGCCATCGCCCCGCTGATCGTGCCGCAATTCGAGCCGCGGCTGGCCGGGCAGGCGCCGATTCAGACATTGGCCTGGATCGTCAGCGAGACCCTGACCGGGCTGATGATCGGCTTTCTCGGCCGGGTCTTCATCCTGGTGCTGGAGACGGTGATGAACGCCGCCTGCACCATGGTGGGCTTCGGCGCCATGCCGGGAACGCCGATCGAGGGCATCGACCCGGTCCCGGCGGTGGAGGCCCTGATCCTGCTCACCGCGACGGCGCTTCTCTTCGCCGCCGATCTGCATTGGGAGCTGTTCCGCGGGCTCGTCGAGTCCTACGCCCGCATCCCGCCCGGCGAGGGGCTCGGCAGCCAGCTGATGCTGACCCGGATCGTCGACCAGGTCGCGAGCGCCTTCCTCCTCGGCCTGCGCGTCGTCGCGCCGTTCCTCATCTACGCCGTCACGGTCAATCTGGCGGCCGGCTTCGTCAACAAGCTCACGCCGACGATTCCCGTCTACTTCGTCGCCACGCCGTTCGTGATGTTCGGCGGCCTCCTGATGCTCTACTATCTCGCGGGCGAGTTCATGACGCAGTTCCTCATCGGCTACGCGACCTGGTTGCAGCACGGCTGATGGCGACCGGCACCGGCGACCGGCTGAAACGGGCCAAGCGCCTCGTCACCGTGCAGGAGCAGATGCGCCGCACGGCGGAGATCGCGCTGACGGCGACCCGCGAGCGCCTGGGCGAGATCGAGGCCGACCGGGCCCGGCTGCTCGCCGCCCTCGCCTCCTCCGATCACGGCCCGATGCTGCTGGAGGCGACCGCCAAGCGCCTGCGCGGGCTCGCCGCGCAGGCCACTGCACTCGAATCGGAGGCGGCGGCCCAGGCGGAGGCGGTGCGCGAGCGCGGCCTTGCCCAGAAGCGCGCCGAATCCCTGGCCGAACGCCGGGCCGACGATCACCGCCGCGAGACGGAGAGGCGCGACGACCTGGAGCGCCTCGACGGCCAGGTGGCACGAGCCTCGGCCCGGACCGGCCGTCCCGGCACAAGCCTCCCGTAAGCCAGGGCGATTAAGACCCTGGTGACGAAACGATCCGGACTCGGAGCCGCCGATGAGCATCACCCCGCCCTCCGACATCGTGCTCGACGTGGCCCGGGCCGCCGATCCGCAGCGTTTCCAGGAGGCTGCCGCCAAGCTGTCGCAGCCCGGCAGCGCCGGCGCCACCGCCTTCGCCGATGCGGCGCGCGATGTCGGGCTTTCCACCCACATGCCGCTCGATGCCCGCGGCAGCCTCACGGGCTTGCAGAACCAGACGGCGCTGACCGGTGCCGGCAGCGACCCCTACAAGAAGTTCGAAGGGCTGGTGATGCAGCAATTCGTCGAGGCGATGATGCCGGAGAAATCGGAGACGGTGTACGGCAAGGGCAATGCCGGCGGCATCTGGAAATCGATGCTGGCGGAGCAGATCGGCACCCAGATCGCCAAGGCCGGCGGCATCGGCATCGCCAAGATGCTGAATGCCGCTCATCCGGTCGCCGCCGCCGTGCCGGCGGATGCCGCCAATCCGGCGGCCAAGGTGTGATGGCCATGCTGCTCGCCTGCATCAAGCGGCTGGAAGCCGTGGTCGAGGAGGAGACCGAGACGCTGGAGACCCGGGCGTCCACCGATCTCGACGGCCTCAACCGCCGCAAGAGCCAGGGTCTCCTCGAACTCACCCGCCTCACCCGCGGCCTCGATCCCACCACCCTCGACGCCACCACGGCGATCCACCTCGCGCGCCTGCGCGACAAGCTCGCCCGTAACCAGCAGGTCGTCGCCCTGCACCTGCGGGCGATGGAGGAGATCGACGACACCCTGGCCCAGGTGGCGCTGGCCGCCGAGTCGGACGGAACCTACTCGGCGCGCAGGAGCCGTGGATCATGAAGATCCTGATCACCGGCCTGTGGATCTGCGCCGTCACCATCGCGTCCTGCTACGCCGCCGTGACCTTCGGCGGCGGCATCTTCTCGGCGAAGAAGACCGAGCCGTATCTCGAAGGGTTGCAGTACCAGAAGCTCCCGCCGATCAACATCCCGATGATCGCCGACGGCAAGGTGCAGGGCTACGTCGTCGCCGTTCTGGTCTTCACCGCCGATGCGAAGCTGATGCACACCCTGCCGGTGCCGCCCAGCCCGTTCGTGGTCGACGAGGCATTCCGCCAGATCTACGCCGACCCGGCGCTCGATTTCCGCAAACTGGCGAAATACGACATCACCAAGCGGCTCGCCGAGGTGCGGGCGAAGGTCAACGAGCGGCTGGGCGGCGACGTCGTCAAGGACGTGCTGGTCGACGAGATCAACTTCGTGGCGAAGCGGGAAGTGCGGTCGTAATACCAACGGCCGGATGCGTCAGCATCCTGGGCCGTTGGCATAAGTCCGCCGCGGCTTTCAACAATCAAGGCAGAGTTCCCGCCACCGCGATGTCCTGAGATCCGCGGGGGCCCCTACCCCCCGAACACCGACGTCAATTGCTGCCCGCCCCGGTTGATCGTCACCTCCCACATCGAGGCGGGGATCCGGGTCATGCGCTCCAGGTCCTTGGTCGTGATCACCGGAGCGCCGTTCACCGCCACCACGAGGTCGCCCTTCTGCAAGCCGGCCCGGTTGGCGGGACTGCCGCCCTCGACCTCGGCGATGATGACGCCGTCGCCTTGTGCCTGGGCCGGCAGGTCGAGCTGAAGGTCCTCGGCCACCGCCGGCGACAGGTTGACCGCGGTGGCACCGAGGAAGGGCGAGCGGGTCTTCACCTTCAGGGTGTCGCGCGGGCGGGTCTCCGGCGCAGGGCCCAAGCGCACCGGCACCGTGGTGCGGGAGGCGCCGCGCAGCACCGTGAGCTTGGTCTCGCCCTTGATGCCCTTCAGGGCGAAGCGGTAGCCGAAGGCTTCCGGGTCGTCGACGGTCTGTCCGTCCACCGCCAGGATCACGTCGCCGCGCTTCAGGCCGGCCTCCTCGGCCGGGCTCTTGGGCTGCATCGAGGCCACCAGCACCCCTGTCGGATGGTCGAGGCCGACGCTGTCGGCGATGTCCGGGGTCACGTGCTGGAGCCGGGCGCCGAGCCAGGGCCGGCGCACCGTCTTGGCGCCGCCCTTGGCGGTCTCCACCACCGCCTTGACCATGCTGGCGGGGATGGCAAAGCCGATGCCGTGGCTGCCGCCTGATTGCGAGTAGATCGCCGTGTTGATGCCGACGAGGCCGCCATTCAGGTCGACGAGCGCGCCGCCGGAATTGCCCGGGTTGATCGCCGCGTCGGTCTGGATGAAGAACTGGTAATCGGCCGAGCCGACCTGGGTACGGGCCAACGCCGAAACGATGCCCTGCGTCACCGTCTGGCCGACGCCGAACGGGTTGCCGATCGCGATCACGAAATCGCCGACCTGGAGATGCTCGGAATCGCCGATCTCCATCGGCGTCAGGCCGCCGCTCGGGCTCTTGATCTTCAGGATCGCGAGGTCGGTGCGGGGGTCGCGCAGCAGGATCTGTGCCTCGAACTCGCGCCGGTCGTTCAGCGCCACCTTTACCTCGTTCATGTTCTCGATGACGTGGTTGTTGGTGACGATCAGCCCCGAGGCATCGACGATCACGCCCGAGCCGAGGGAGCGCTGGGCGCGCTCCTGCGGCAGGTTCGGGCCCGCATCGCCGAAGAAGCGGCGCAGGAACTCGTCCATGGCGCCGCGATTGGCGGCGCGCTTCTCGACATGGGTGCCGTAGACGTTGACCACGCTGGGCGCCGCCCGCTTGACCAGCGGCGCGAAGGAGAGCTGCACCTGCGCCTTCGACTCAGGCACGGCGCGGTTGTCCGTCAGGGCGCGGAATGGCGGCACCGCCTCGGCCTGCGCGGCCGCCGGTCGGGCGACCCCGAGGAGGAGCGCGGCGAGCAGCAGGGAGGTCGTCGGGCGGCGCATCGGCATTCGGCTCCTCGTGTGTCTGGAGGTTCTCTCACATGACAGCACTGCGCTGAAAAGATGGCGCCTCGGCCGTGCCCGTCATCCCCGCATACCTCATCCCCGCATAGAGGTCGCAGAGGGCGGCGGCGTGGGCGGCGAGCGTCATCGGGGCGGACCAGTAGCGGGCATGGGCGGCCTGCCCGAGGCGGCGCACCAGGGCATCGTCCTTCAACCGGGCGAAGGTCTCGGTGAGCGCCGCGAGGTCCGGGGCGGTGACGAAGCCGGTCTCCCCGTCGCGGATCTTCTCGGCTGCACCGGCCCGGTCGGAGGCGATGACAGGGATACCGGCGGCGAGCGCCTCGTAGATGGTCAGCGGGCCGGTCTCGAGCCAGCGCGACGGCGCCACGACGGTCCGGGCCCGGCGGCGCAGCAGCGCCTCGACCTCCTCCGGGGGGCGCCAGCCCACCACCTCGGTCCCCGGCACGGCGCGGACCTCGTCGGCGAGTGGCCCGTCACCGATGAACAGCGACGGCAGGCCGGCACGGTGGGCCGCCTGCGCCACGAGATCGGCCCCCTTCTCGCGGGTGAAGCGGCCGACGAAGGCGATCGCATTGCCGGAGGCCGGATCGGCCGGGACGGCGCGTTCGAGCCGGACCGGGTTGTCGACCCGGTGATGGCAGAAGGGCCCGCCCGCCAGCATTGGTTCGAGCCGCGCCCGGCTGCCATCGGAGACGTGGACGAGGTGGAGCGGCCGAGGCCCGAAGCCGCCGAGTATCGCGGCATATTGCGCGAAGCCGCGCACCAGCCGCACGGCCTTGTGGAGACCCGATTGCGGATCGCACGGCGCCGTCAGGCATCCGGGCGAGAAGGGCCGCAGGGCGCAGGGCTCGGCCTTGTCGAACCGGTAATAGACGCCGTTCGGGCAGGCCAGGAAATAGTCGTGCAGGGTCACCGCCACCGGCGCCCCCTGCCGTGCCAGCACCGAGAACACCGCCGGCGACAGCGAGCGGGTCCATTGATGCAGGTGCAACAGGTCAGGCTTGTCCGGCAGGGCCGCGAGAGCCGCGTCCAGGCGCCGGGCCGCCTCGCGACTCCAGATCCCCTCCACCGCGCCGCGCCAGGCCGGCCGCTCCCACACGTCGGTGAGGCTCAGGCCCACCCGGCCGATGCGCGGGTGGTCGAGCATCGGGTCGGCCGGCCCGTCGACCCCGTGGATCAGCGTCACGGCGACGCCGCGTTCGGCCAGGCCCCGGGCGGATTCGATCGCGACCTTCTCGGCACCGCCCTTCGGCGTGGCGAAATTCGTCAGGATGGCGGCGTGCATGGGTGGGCCCTCTCACGTGCCGGACCCTAGCCGGTGAGGCGCCACCGCCCGGTTAAGCGCATGGCGGACGAACCGGGCTCACGCGCCGTGCGTTAGCCGCGCAACCCGTCCCCCCCCGGGACGCCATGCCGATGGAGGCACCGATGGCCAACGACACCAAGACCCCGAACCAGGACGAGCCCGGTTTCCGCCGCGACAGCGCCTCCCCGGACGACAAGGCCCGGCCTGAGAACCAGCAGAGCAAGCTCAGCGAGCGCCTCGACGAGGGCCTGGAGGAGACCTTCCCGTCGAGCGATCCGGTCTCGGTGAAGATCACCAAGTAGCCGCGCCGGGCACCGGGCCCGTTCGCCCGGTGCCTGCCAAGGCGCGGCGCGCATCCCAGCCGCCGAGGGTGGTGATGCCGGGCCGCCTCATCGCGTCGCTTGCGGCCGCGAAGGCCCGGGCTTACGCAGGCGCCGGCACCGTTGGTCCATCGCAGGAGACCGCCGAGTCGATGCCGCGCCCTGCCCCGACCCGATGATCCGCTCCGTCGTCAGCGTCGTTCTGTCCGCCGCACTCCTGCTCCTCGCCGCCACCCCGGCGACGGCGCAGTCGAGCTTTGCCCGCGGCACCGCCCTGGATTGGCCCGCGGTGCTGACCGGGGCTTTCCTCGGCTTCCTGCTCCTGCCGATCGCTTACGGGATCGCGTTCTTCGCGATCCTGCGCGAGCGCTTCCTGCTCTGGGACGTCGCCCGGATCCTGACGCTCGTCGGACTGACGGTCTGCCTGTCCTCGCTGCCGCTCGGCCCGTTGCTCGGAGCCGAGAGCACGGCCCGGCAGATCGCCATCAACCTGCTGTTCGACGGGGTGATCGTGCTGATGGGGCCGTTCTTCGCCACCCTGCTCGAGCCCGGCACCCTGCCGCCGCCCCTGCGTCGGGCCCTGATGGTCCTGCCCGTTGCGGTCCTCGCCACGACGCCCGCGATGCTGCTCGATCCCTGCCCGCCCGCCTACCGGGCCTCGCGCGATCTCGTCCTCGTGGCGATCCTGGTCCTGTATTGCGTGTCGCTCGCCGTCGCCCTCGTGCGGGGCAGCCGGGCGGCACGGTTCCAGGTGGCGGCCTCGCTCTGCGTGCTGTCAGTGTGTGCGGTCAGCCTCTATCACGACATCGTCCTCGGCCGCCCCTTCGGCCCGTTCCTCTACTGGCTGTTCGGCGCGATCGCGATCGAGATGCTGCTGAACGCCGCCAGCGTCGGCGACCGCTTCATGCGGCTCAAACGCGAGCGCGACCGGGCCCAGGCCCGGGCCGATACCCTCGACCACATCGCCCACACCGATCCCCTCACCGGCCTGCCGAACCGCCGCGGATTGGAGCGCCGCTTCGCGCAGAGACGGCCGCGAGCGGTGGCGATCCTCGACATCGATCATTTTAAGCGGATCAACGACACGTTCGGCCACGACCAGGGCGATGCGGTCATCGTCGCGGTGGCCCGGGCGCTCGCCGCGGGCGACGCCTTCGCGGGCCGGCTCGGGGGTGAGGAATTCGCTCTGCTGATCGATGTCGACGCTCCGGTCGGCACCGTCGAGGCCCTGCGGCGGGGGATCCCGGCCCGCGTCGCGACGGAGGCACCCGGCATCGCCGGCCCGGTGACAGCGAGTGCCGGAATCGCCGTGCTCGCGGACGATATCGGCTACGGCGAGGCGCTGAAGGCCGCCGACCGGGCGCTCTACGCCGCCAAGGCCGCCGGCCGGAATTGCTGCGTGGCCGGCGGCACCATCCACCGGGCGCGGGCGGCGTGAGGCGGGAGGGGGCGTTGCGCCGGCGACGCCCCGTGCTCCCTTATACCATCGGCCCAAGATGCTGACGCATCGGGCCGATGAACCATCTCAAATTTTCGATGCCAAGCCAGAGGCTTGACGAAAATTCGCGAACGGAACCAAAGGTCGTTTCCAACGACCGTTGGTATTACTGCACTTCGAGCAGCCGCCGGGCGATGACCTGGGCCTGGATCTCGGCCGCGCCCTCGAAGATCGACAGGATGCGGGCGTCGCAGAGCAGGCGGCTCACCGGATATTCGAGGGCGAAGCCGTTGCCGCCATGGATCTGGAGCGCGTTGTCGGCAGCCGCCCAGGCGACGCGGGCGCCGAGCAGCTTCGCCATGCCGGCTTCGAGATCGCAGCGCTTGCCCTCGTCCTTCTGGTGCGCGGCGTAATAGGTGAGCTGGCGGGCGATGGCGATCTCCACCGCCATCATGGCGATCTTGTCGGCGACCCGCGGGAACGCGACCAGCGGCTTGCCGAACTGGATCCGCTCCTCGGCGTAGCGCAGGCCGACATCGAGGGCCGACTGGGCGACGCCGACGGCGCGGGCCGCGGTCTGGATGCGGGCCGATTCGAAGGTCTGCATCAATTGGGCGAAGCCCTTGCCCTCGACGCCGCCCAGGAGATTGGCGTCCGGCACCGCGAACCCGTCGAAGGCCAGCTCGTATTCCTTCATGCCGCGATAGCCGAGCACCTCGATCTCGCCGCCCGACAGGCCTGCGACCGGGAACGGATCCTCGTCGGTGCCGCGCGGCTTCTCGCCGAGCAGCAGCGACAGGCCCTTGTGGCCCGGCTCCTCGGGCTTGGTCCGCACCAGCACGGTCATCAGATCGGCGCGGACCGGATGGGTGATCCAGGTCTTGTTGCCGGTGATCCGCCAGGTGTCGCCCTCCTTCACCGCCTTGGTGCGCAAAGAGGCGAGGTCCGAGCCGGTATTGGGCTCGGTGAAGACCGCGGTCGGCAGGATCTCGCCCGAGGCGATCTTCGGCAGGAAGCGCTGCTTCTGCTCCTCGGTGCCACCGCACAGGATCAGCTCGGCGGCAATCTCCGAGCGGGTGCCGAGCGACCCGACGCCGATATAGGCCCGCGACAATTCTTCCGAGACCACGCACATCGAGATCTTCGGCAGGCCCATGCCGCCATATTCCTCGGGGATGGTCAGCCCGAACACACCGAGCTCGGCCATCTGGCCGATGATCTCGAGCGGGATGTAGGCGTTCTCGCGGTGCCATTCATGGGCGTGGGGCGCGACCTCGGCCTGGCCGAAACGGCGCATCTCGGTGCGGATCGCCTCCATGTCCTCGTCGAGGCCGGAATCGCCGACCGTCGCGGCGGCCGAGCCGTCGCGGATCAGCCGCACCAGGGCGGCGCGGTTCTCGGCGGTGTTGCCGTCCGCGATCAGAGTCTCGACGGCGTCGGAGCGGTGGCGCGCAACTTCCTGCGCCTTGAGGCCGAGCGACGAGGTCGGGCGCACCATCTCGCCCTGGCTCATCGGGATGCCGCCGAACAGCTGCTCCAGATACTCGCCAAGCCCGATGCGGACGATCAGCGTCTCGGTCTCGCCGAGGCGGCCCTGACCGGCGAGGCGCGCCGCATAGGCGCCGAGCTGGGTGATCGCCTCGGCATAGGTCGAGAGCCAGGCAAGCCCGTGGGCGGCGTGCTGCTCGGTCTCCAGTCGCGCGGGCGAGAGACGGCCATCGGGGCCGATCAGGCCGGCGCGCACGCGCCGAGCGGCGTCCGCCGCGAGCGCCTTCGCGGCGAGACCGGCTTCCTGCGCCAGGGTGACGAGATCGGTCGGGGCGGGGGCGGCCTGGGCGGACATCGGTCACGTCTCCGGTAAATTTTGCTGCGGCGCATACAAATAGCGGCGAATCGCCGGCCTGTAGAGGGCCTGCGCTGCCGCTGGGATCCGACTTTTTGGGGAACGGCGATCTATTGGGCCGTGACGCCGCCGTCGATCACCATTTCGGCACCGGTCACGAAGCCGGCCTCGTCGGAGGCCAGGTAGGCGGCGAGTCCGGCGATCTCCTCTGCGGCGGCGTTGCGCCCCAGCGGCACCGAGGCGCGCAGGCGCTCCGACAAAGCCTCAGGAGTGTAGCGGCTCCCCGCGGCGAGATCGCGCAGCATGGCGGTCTCGGTGAAGCCCGGATGGATCGAGTTGCAGCGCACCCCGTATTTCTGGCGCGCGCAATGCAGGGCGACCGACTTGGTGAGCAGCCGCACCGCGCCCTTCGAGGCGTTGTAGGCCGCGAGGTTGTGCCCGCCGACGATCCCGGACACCGACGAGAGGTTGATGATCGCCCCGCCACGGCCGGCCGGGGGCTTCATCGCCCGCACGGCATGGCGGCAGCCGAGGAAGGTCCCGTCGACATTGACCGCCTGGACGCGGTGCCACTCCTCCAGGGTGACGGATTCGATCGTGCCGACGATCGCGATCCCCGCATTGTTGACGAGGACGTCGAGGCCGCCATGGCGGGCGATCGTGCGGTCGACGGCCCTGGTCCAGTCCTCGTCCTTGGTCACGTCGAGAGCACAGGAATGGAAGGCCGGGTTCTCCGGCGCGACGCGCTCGGCCTCGGCCTCGTCGCGATCGGCGAGGATCACCGCGGTCGCCCCCTCGCGGGCGAAGCGCCGCGCGATGGCGAGCCCGATTCCCCGCGCGCCGCCCGTGACCAGGGCGACCTTGCCGGCCAGACGCTGCATGGCGTTGTCCCTCCCCGCCGCTTGTCGCGCGGCTTGGCGCCGAGGCTAGCGGGCCCGGCGGGGTTGCGCCAGCCGATCGTCGGACGGAAGCAGCCGGCGCGTCAGAGACGCGCCTTGAGGCCGAGCGACAGGAGCATGGTCTCGGCACTGCCGCTGCCGGAGGGGGCCGGGATGGTCTGCGTCACGCCGGTGACGCCCGAGGTCATCCGCGTCGCTCCGTTGGCCTCGAAGTAGTGCTGGTACTCCACCCGGCCGACGGCCGAGAGGAACGGATTGATGCGGTATTCGACCGAGCCGCTGGCGCCGATCATGCCGGTGAGACCGAAATCCTCCCGGAACACCAGGCTGCGCAGGGCATGATGGTCCTTGTCGCGTCCGATCACGAAGGGGCTACCGATGATCTCGCCGGAGACGCTCCAGTCGTCGAAGGCGAAGGACGTCCCGACCCCGACATAGGGCGTCTGCCACCATTGCTGGTAGGCGATGCCGAGCCGGTCGTTCGGGAAGGTTCCGGTCGTGTCCCGGAAGCTGTCCTGCGAGTAGATATACCCGCCCCCGGTTGCATTCGACTTCAGGGTGAGGGCCCGGTAGCCGGCGATGGCGTAGACCTTCGCGTCCTCGTCCTCGTAGAACGTCGCCGCCGCGCTCACATCGATCTGCCAAGCCTTCGGCGTCCGGGTGTTCGGGCTGTGCGAGTAATGCGACCAGCTATCCTTGCCGGCATAGCCGTAGAGCCAGTCGTAGTCGCGCATGTCGGCGCTCGAGGCGACGGCGGCCCAGCCGCGGCCGCGGATCGCCAGCCAGTCCAGCGGCTGGAGCGCGACCCGCCCGCCGACCACCGCCGCGTCGGTGGTCCAGTCGAGCTGGCTGACGCGGGCCCGCGTACCCACGTCGTTCACGTATTCCTTCACCTCGGTCCGCAGATAGCCGGTGAACACCTCGCCCGAGAAAGTGTCGCCGCGAAGGATCTCCGCCGAGTTGTCGGCAAAGAGATCGGCGGCTTCGGCGTCCGAAATGACCAGCAGACTGGCGCATAGACCCAACAGAACGGTGCGCATGGCGGCCCCAACGGCTCGGCCGCTCCCCCGGGCCGATCACATCCGTCACAGTGAGTTGTTAACCCTAATATTTGGTTTATGAGATGCCGTTGGGTTCCCGGACCGGGCGGGCCGTCAAACGAGCAAGCCCGGCGCATGCGCCGGGCTTGC
>NZ_LABX01000133.1 GCF_001043915.1 Methylobacterium aquaticum
CCAGGACAGGCCGCGCTTCATTGACGGGATGGCCGGCGGTATCCAGTCACGAAGGCGGGACAGATCATGGGCTCCGACGCCGGGATGGGATAGGGGCCGCCCCCGCGGCGGTCCGCTTCCCTGCTCCGCGATCCTGCCGCCGGCGAAGCAGAGTTGCGTTGGCAGGCCAACGCTTCGCCCACTTAGAGCGCTTCACGATCGCATTGCAATCGCGAAGCTTCTCTAGAGCATTTTCCGTTCAAGTAGAAATAGCAGAGCTTTCATCTTAGTCTGCATCGTAGCCGGCTGCTGCGATGATGCGGCGGCACTCGCGTGGCTTAAAGCAGCGCAAGATGCGCTGGATAGTCCGGTGTAGAGCGTCTTCGCTGCGCGCGGCCGCTTTGCGCAGCAACGCTTTGATCTTGGCAAAGACCTGCTCAATCGGGTTGAAGTCGGGCGAATAGGCTGGCACGTACAGGATCCGCGCTCCCACTGCGGCAACTGCCTCGCGCACCCCCGCTACCTTGTGGGCTTGGAGGTTGTCCATGATCAGCGTATCGCCTGGGCGCAATGTCGGCGCCAACTCCTCCCGCACGTAGGTCAGGAACGCCGCTCCGGTCATCGCGCCGCGGCGCAGGTGCGGTGCCACCAGACCGTCGCTGCGCAAGCCCAGCACCAGCGTCGTGCTCGCCCACTGTCCGTGTGGCACCGCCATCCGGCAGCGTTCCCCGCACGGGGCCCGCCCGCGCAGGCGCGCCATCTTGGTGTTGACCCCGGTCTCGTCCACGAACACCAGCCGCTCCGGGTCCAGGTCGAGTTGGTCCTCAAACCACGCCTCGCGGACTTCCTTCACGTCCGGAAGCTGCTGCTCTGCCGCATGCGCCGTCTTTTTTTATATGTCAGGCCGTGGCGCGCGAGCAGCCGGGCAATCGCACTGAGCGAGGTTTTGATCCCACGCCGGGACAGACGCCTCTTCAACTCGGCCAGTGTCAGGTCGGGCGTCCGCGCGACCTGGTCGAGGAGAGCCGAGGCATGCTCCTCAAGGTCGGCTGAGCGACGATCTCCTCCCATCGGATCGGCCGCCAGCGAACCGTGCCGGCTCAGCCGGGCACGCCAGCGGCTGGCGCTCGCCGGGCTGACGCCAAACCGCTCTGCCACTTGCGAGCATGACAGGCCTTGCTCCAATGCAGCGACGACCCGACAACGGAGATCGACGGACAGGGCAGCCGGCATGGCTCCTCCTCACACGCCGGGGGGGGTGAACATCAATCAGACGACACCCATATAAGAGCTCGGCTATTCATAACCAAGCTCGGCAATTTCTACATGAACGGAAAACGCTCCTGTCTCTTATCAACATCTGACGCTGCCGACGAATAGTGAGGCGTACGTGTCGGTATTCAACGGGTTAACGTA
>NZ_LABX01000134.1 GCF_001043915.1 Methylobacterium aquaticum
CGCTGCCGGCCGGGCTGTTCGGCGGCAATCCGAAGGTGCCGGAGGAGGAGGTGAAAACCATCGGCGCCTCCTACCGGCTGATGGCCCGGGCCTCGATGAGCCGCACCGTGGCGGCGGACATCACCCAGCACCTGTTCGAGCTGCGCTCGCGCCTCTCCGACGCGACGCCGGCCGCCGACTACATCGCGGCGCCGGCCTACGAGACCACCGCCGCGGCGACGAGCGCAGCTCGAACAGGTGCTGGGTGATGTCCGCCGCCACGGTGCGGCTCATCGAGGCCCGGGCCATCAGCCGGTAGGAGGCGCCGATGGTTTTCACCTCCTCCTCCGGCACCTTCGGATTGCCGCCGAACAGCCCGGCCGGCACCGTCACCGCCTGGAGCCGGGGCAGGCGCTCGATGATCGCCGGACCGTCGTCGACGCCAACGAAATCGACCTTGCGAGTCCGGCTCGCCGCCTGGACCGTGCCGACGAGGCGGAGCGCCATCGGGGCGGCAGGCGCGATCACCGCCACCACCGCGTCGATGCGCTTTTGCGCGAAGGCGGCGGGAAGATCCTCCTCGGCGAGCGGCACCAGCCGCACCTGCCCGGCGGGAATCGGGCCGGTGCCGCCCTCCTGGAGGGTGAGGCCGTAATAGCCCATCAGGCTCTTGAGCAGCCACAGATCGGCGTCCCGGTGAGCCACGATGCCGAGGCGCTTGCGGGCGAGAGCCGGGAAGGTCGTAATGCCGGAGGGGGCGGGCGAGGCGATCAGCATCGCCTGGTCGCGCAGGATCGCCAGGGTCAGGCCGTTCGCCGGCAGGTCGACGTCGGGCCGCACCACCGCGAGGTCGGCACGCCCCTGCTCCAGGGCCTTGGCGCTCTCGCGCACGTCGTCGAAGGGCAGGAGGCGCAGGCGCACCCCCTTGTGGGTGGTCTTGAGGGCGTCGGCATAGGCGCGGATCAGCGCCGGCTCGGTGCCGTCCCGCGGCGCCACCGCGATGGTGAGCGTGGTCGCCTGCAACAGGTACAGGGCCACCGCCGCCGCGACGGTGAGCACCAGGCTGGTGACCAGGAAGATCCGCTCGGGCCGGAACGCTCTCGTCATCGCGCGGACACGCCCTCCCTCGGGATCCGGGTCTCGATCGGATCAAACCGGGGGAGGACGCTCCGGGTTGCGCGGCGTGCGTGTCGCAGGGGAACCGCTCACGCCTCGACGGGAAGCGACGACAACCAGCCCTCGGCCCGCAGCGCCTCGAACGCGACCGTCACCTGTCCCCTGGTGAACTCGGCCTTGCGGCGGCTCCACCGCGAGACATGCTCGTGCGCGGCGGCGGGATCGCCGGCCTGCTCCCGCAGCATCACCCAATGGACGGTGGCGAGGAGTTCGAGACCGAAGGGGGTCTCGAATCCGTCCACGAGCCGCGCGACACGCTCGAACCTTGCGTGGGTCTCCGCGTGGGCCCGGAGGAAAGCGTCCGCCTTCTCAACGGCTCTGGATTGCAGCACGATCTCCTTGTCCGGCTGCTCGCCGCCATCCCGGAATCCGGAGAGGTAATGCCCGTCGGCCCGTGCCAGCAGGTGCCGAAGGTTCTCGGCATACGGCCCGTAATGTCCCTTCACGAAGTGCAGCCGCAGATCCTCCCCAGCCTCCTGCATGAAGTACATGAGCTTGTGGACCTCCAGCAGCGAGATGGCGGGATCCATCTGTCCATGGAGGTAGGTGCGGACCAGTCCGACCAGCGTGGCGAGGCCAGCCGTCATGCGTGGCACTGCCATCGGTCGCGCGATCTCACCGGCAGCAGGCGCCTGGCTTGGCTCGTAAACGATCGCTTGCACGGCTGGCAGACGCATCAGGGCGGCATCGATGAGGGGCCGCACGTCACGCCAATCGAGACCGCCGAGACCGCATCCAAGAGGTGGGATCGCAATCGAGGCAATCCCCGTGTGCTCAACCCAAGACACAAGGTCGATCAGACCGGCCTCAATGTCGGCAACCCTGCTCTTGTCACGCCAGTGCTGCTTGGTGGGAAAATTCACGACGAAGCGTGGATCGAACCGGCCTGTATCGAAGACGAACATGCGACCGAGCCGGACCTCGCCACGATCGCAGGCTTGCTTGTATGCGCGAAAATTATCGGGGAATGCGTTGCGAAACTGGAGAGCGACACCGCGACCCATGACGCCGACGCAATTCACCGTGTTGACGAGCGCATCGACCTCGGCCTGCAGAATGTCGCCGTGCCGGTACTCAGGCATGACGGTCTCCGCTTTCCGCATAGTACCAATGGGGCTCGATCGAGACAGAGGGTCGATGAGCCGACTCTTCGAGAAACGCCAGGACTCGTTGCCGAACCTTTAAATTCTGGACGCCGATCGCGTGAATGCCCGCCCAGGGAAACGAGCCATGGATCAGGAATTCCGCTGCCTTGGCGTCCTTGACGTCGCGCCGGCCGCCCCATTCCGTGGCCGCGACGCAATCCCAGCGAACCTCTTCCAGCGCGTCCAGGCTCGCACGGAACTCTGCATAGGCCGAGGCCGCATTCGAGAGACTGATCGCCCAGATGCGTTCGTGCTTCTCGGCGCTGCGGACGACGCGGCGAAGGTCCGCGACCAGGTGCACGATCGACGCCTCGCCCCCCTGATAGCCGATCTCGGCGTGGTTGCGCTTTGCGAGCGTGAACAACATGATCGAGCGCGGGCAAAAATAGAACGGCACGTACTCCGCGACCCGCGTTTGCGGATGGCACTTGACGGGAAAGCGCCGCCGGTTTGCCTTCAGCTTCTCCATGCCGATCGTGCTCGGTGCGAGCCCGCGTTCGCCGATCTGCGCATCGGCGTAGATCTGCCCTTCACGGATGATGGAGGGCAGGTTGTCGACATGCGTGATGTGGTCGATCGCTGGCCTGGGAGGGATCATGACGAACGTCGCAGCTCCCTTGTCGCGACCGGCGTCCCCAGCGACCGGCCCGATGGCGCCCGATCCTACGGGTTGACCCGCACCCCGACCAGATACGTATCCGAATGGTAGCTCGACCCGACCGCCGTGCTGCGCAGCATCTCGCGGGCGTAGCTCGCCCGGATGCCGAGCCAGCGGTTGAGGCGGTAATCGACCTTCACGCCGGCGCTGTAGCCCTCCTCGCGGATGCTGGTGCCCTGGTAGTCGTTGTTGATCAGCGTGCCGGTGAGGGTCAGGCGCAGGTTGCGGCGCAGGTCGTGGGTCAGTTCGGCGACGGCGGTACGGTTGAGGATGCCGCTCGCCCCCGGCACGATGGTCTCGCTCACGCCGGTCGAGGCGCCGATCCTGAGCGAGGTGAGGGCGCTCGCCGCCCAGGTCACCGAGCCGTCGATCACCGGGCCGGTGACGTCGCGCAGGCGGCTGTCGGCGTAGTGGCGCGACAGGTAGCCCCCCGAGACCTCGCCGGTGAGGAGTCGGCTGATCTCGAAGCTCGAACCGGCGCGTACCGTGACGCCGTCGGAATCGCGTCTGAGCCCGGACTGGTCGACCGCGAAGTCGTGCACGCGGGTATCGACCAGGGTGTCGACGAAGGGGGTGAAGCCCGGACGGATCTCGTAGCCGGTGCGCAGGCGCAGGCCGTACTGGTTGGCGTTGCGGTCGTCCTGGCGCAAGGTCGTGCCGTCGGGAAGCTGGGCGTTCTCGAAGGTCTGACGGTCGACGAGGGCGGCCACCGTCACTTGCAGGCGGTTGAAGTTTTGCGTCACCCCGACCGTGGTGCCATAGGCCGCAACGAGAGGCCGGTCGCGGACCCGGGCAGCGAGGTCCGGGCTGCCGGCGCGCTGGGTCGAGATGGCGTATCGGCCCTCGACATCGACCTTGGTGTCGCGGGCGAGGTCGAGGCGCAGCCGCGCCGTGCCGTCGCCGTCGGGCCGGTCGGCATTGGGGTTGTCCGGATACAGGAAGTATCCGAAGCGCATCGCGCCGGTCAGCTCGTGGGACGACCAGTCGCTCGCGACGCGCAGCTCGCCCTGGCTGAGCAGGGCCATCGAGCCGCGGCGATAGATCGACCGGTCGGGGTTGGAATCGTAGCCGACGCTCTGTTGCAGGGCCGGGAACAGGGTCAGCCCGCCGAGCCGGATGCCGAGCGGCCCGTAGGGATCGAGCGGGTCGATCGTGCGCCGGCGCAGCAGGGGCGGCCCTGCGGCGAGGTCGGGGAGGCCTGAGACCGGGATCTGCACGACGGGACGCAGGCGCACATCGTCGGCGATGCCCTGCTGGGTCGCCTGGCGGGTGAGCGCGGTGGTGGGGGAGCGCGTCCGGCGCTGCGGCGGCGTGCGCGGCCGGGCGCCGAAGCGGGAGGCTCCGCCCGGGCGGCCGAGGCCGCGGGAGAGGCCGCCCTGGACCGCCGGATTGGCGGCGCGGAGGGCGAAGGTGGCGGGGTCCCGGCCGCCCGGGAGCGGGCCGGCGAGGCTCGGATCGGCCGTCTGGCCGGCCCCGACATCCAGCCCGAGACCCGGTGCCTGGCCCGGTCCCTGGCCACCCTGCCCCAGCCCCTGGGCCCCGACCGGTCCCGCGGCAAGGAGGGAGGCCGCCAGCACCAGGGTGGGGAGGCCGGCGCCGGCCTGTCCGTGTGTTCGCCGCTCGTCCGCCACGGGCCTGCCGCTCCGCTCCACCAAGCCCGTCATCTCCGCCGGGCCATCATGGTTAAGAGCGGTACAACCGACACGGTTAAGTCCCCGTAACTGACCCTGGACAAGGATCGTCTCTCGGTGGCCGAACCTGTCCTCGGCGCCCTGCCAGGGGCGTCGCCGGGACCGGGGGCGCGGCATCAGCACGGTGGCGCGCTAAGCAGACTTGCGTTGGCAGGCCAACACTTCGTCCGCTTAGTTTCTTATTTGATGGCAGATTTTTGCCGCCGATCCGGTGACCACTTCGGCGAAATCTGCTTAGCCGCCATGCGCCCGGCCGGCGGAGGCGAGCACCCCGACCGGGCCAGACGCCGAGGGCGACGTCCAGGTCGCGTCCATCCGGTGGAAACGCCGGCTCCCTCCCTTCTGGCGAGCCTCGCAGATCCTTATATTCTGCGCATGGCTCCTTCATCCCCCGGCCGGCCGCAGGTCCGCCGCCTCGACCCGGTGCTCGTCGACCGCATCGCCGCCGGCGAGGTGGTCGAGCGGCCGGCCTCGGCCGTGAAGGAGCTGGTCGAGAACGCGGTCGATGCGGGGGCCTCCAGCATCGCGGTGACGATCGCGGCGGGCGGGCGCAAGCTGATCCGGGTCGTCGACGATGGCGGCGGCATGAGCGCCGACGACCTCGCCCTCGCGGTCGAACGCCATGCCACCTCGAAGCTGCCGGATGGCGACCTCGAGCGGATCGAGACGCTGGGCTTCCGCGGCGAGGCGCTGCCGTCGATCGGCGCCGTGGCGCGGCTCGCCATCACCTCGCGGGTGCCCGGCGCCGAGACCGGCCACGTCATCGTGGTCGATGCCGGCCATAAAGGACCGGTGCGGCCCGCCGCCGGCCAGCCCGGCACGCGGATCGAGGTGACGGACCTCTTCGCCGCCACCCCGGCACGGCTGAAGTTCCTCAAGTCCGACCGGGCCGAGGCGACGGCGGTCGGCGAGATCCTGCGCCGCCTCGCGGTTGCCCATCCGCAGATCCGCTTCACGCTGACGGGCGAGGGCGCGTCGTCCGGGCTCGTCTTCCCGGCCGAGACCGGACCGGGCTCGTGGCTGCGCCGCCTGGTCGCGGTGCTCGGCCCCGAATTCGGCCAGAACTCGGCCCCGCTGAGCCTGGAGCGCGAGGCTTTCGCCCTCGACGGCCATGTCGGCCTGCCGACCTTCCACCGGGCGGCGGCCACCCATGTCCATTTCGTCGTCAACGGCCGGCCGGTGCGCGACCGGCTGCTGCTCTCGGCGGTGCGGGGGGCCTATGCCGACGTGATGGCCTCGGACCGCCACCCGGTCCTGGCGCTCGCGCTCACCTGTGATCCCGCCCTCGTCGACGTCAATGTCCACCCGGCCAAGACCGAGGTGCGCTTTCGCGATCCGGGCCTGGTGCGCGGGCTCATCGTCAGCGCCATCCACGAGGCCCTGCGCCGGGAGGGCGGGCGCAGCTCCGGCACCGTGGCGTCCCGCACCCTGGAGAGCCTGCGGCCGCAACAGGCGCCGCTCTCCCTGCCGCCGGCCGCGTCGCGCCAGACCGCGAGCCTGTTTGCGCGTCGCGACGAGACGGCGCCGCCCCGTCCGGCCGGCTCCGGCCGGCCCGAGGCGTTCGCGCGCGATGGCGGCTGGGCGCCATGGGACGCCCCCGAGCCGGACCAGGCCCCCTTCGAGGCTCCGCCCGCCGGCACGGGCTTCGGCGAGGGGCGCCAGGCGCAGTTCGCCGGCGACCTCGCCCTGCCGAGCGCCGACCAGCGGATGGCGCCGCCCGAGGCGGAGTCGGGCCCTACCGAGCAGCATCCCTTGGGCGCGGCCCGGGCGCAGCTGCACGAGACCTACATCGTCGCCCAGACCTGGGACGGGATCGTCATCGTCGACCAGCATGCCGCCCACGAGCGGCTGGTCTACGAGCGGCTGAAGCGCGAGCGCGACGGCGGTGGCATCGCCCGTCAGATCCTGCTGATCCCCGAGGTGGTCGACCTCGATCCCGTCGAGGCCGACCGCCTCGCCGATGCGGCGGAGGCGTTGCAGGATCTCGGCCTCGTGCTTGAACCCTTCGGCCACGGCGCGGTTCTGGTGCGGGAGGTGCCCTCGGCGCTCGCCGGCGGATCCTTACGCGCGCTCCTCACCGACGTGGTCGATGCGCTGACCGAGGGCGGCGCCGACCCGCTCGCCCGCCGCCTCGACGCCGTCCTGTCGCGGATGAGCTGCCACGGCTCGATCCGGGCCGGCCGCCGCCTGCGCCCTGAGGAGATGAACGCGCTCCTGCGCGAGATGGAGGCGACGCCGTTCTCCGGCCAGTGCAACCACGGCCGGCCGACCTATGTCGAGCTGAAGCTGTCGGACGTGGAGCGCTTGTTCGGGCGGCGGTGACGGACCGGACGGGCGTACCTGATCTCGACTCGGGTCTGATCCTCGGCCGGAGGCCGGCCCGCAACGAGCGAGCCGATCGCGAGCTGGGCTGATCGTGCGACGTCGTCCCGGTGGCTGGTTTCGCCGTGACGGACGCGCCACGGTTGTCAGGGATCAGTCCCGCTCAGCCGCGTCCTCGACGGCGAAAACCCAGCGGCGCCGTCGGTTCGAAGACAGTTCGTGCCGGGATGGGCCGCGTCAGGCGACGGCGCGCCCACGCATCATGTCCGCGCCGTTGCCGACGACACGGGTATACAGCGAGGAATAGCCGTCAGCGGCCTTGTCCCAGCCGAACTGGCGGTTCATGGCGCTGCGGCGCATCGCGCTGAGGCGACGCTTCGAGGCGAAGACCTCGAAGGCGCGGCGGATGGCGCCGCTCAAGCCCCGGAGCGACGATTCGCCGAACAGGAAGCCGGTGACGCCGTCCTCGACCGTGTCGGCGAGGCCGCCGGTGCGGTGGGCGATCGGCAGCGAGCCGAACCGTTGGGCATACATCTGGGCGAGGCCGCACGGCTCGAAGCGGGACGGCATCAGCAGGAAGTCGCTGCCGGCGAACATCCGGTGCGCGTCGGTTTCCTCGAAGCCGACCCGCACCCCGACCGAGCCGGGATGGCGCCGGGCGAGATCGACGAAGGCGGCCTCGAACCTGGGCTCGCCCTGGCCGGTCACCACGAGCTGGCCGCCCTCGGCGACGATCGATTCCGCCGCCGCCAGGGTGAGGTCGACGCCCTTCTGGTGCACGAGGCGCGACACGATGGCGAAGAGCGGTCCCCGCGACACGCCGAGGCCGAAGCGGCCGCGCACCGCATCGGCATTGGCGCGCTTGCCCTTCCAGTCGTCGGGCTCGAACCGGGTGGCGAGGTGGGGATCGGTGCGCGGATCCCAGGATTCGTCGATGCCGTTCAGGATGCCGGCGAGCCGCCCCTGATGCGCGCGGGTGCGCAGCAAACCGTCGAGGCCGCAGCCGAATTCCGGCGTGGTGATCTCGTGGGCGTAGGTCTCGCTCACCGTGGTGACGTGGGAGGCGTAGAACAGGCCGGCCTTCAGGAAGGACAGCTTGCCGTAGAACTCGACCCCGTCGATGTGGAAGGCGCTCTCCGGCACGCCGAGGCGGCCGAGATTCTCCCAGGGGAACAGGCCCTGATAGGCGAGGTTGTGGATCGTGAGCACGCTCGGCACGCGATGGCCGCGCCAGGCCAGGTAGGCCGGCGCGAGCGCCGTCTGCCAATCGTTCAGGTGCAGGAGGTCGGCGCTCCAGTCCGGGTCGATCCCCTGGGCCAGCTCGGCGGCCGCGAGGCTCAGCCGGCCGAAGCGCAGGTCGTTATCCGTGAAGTCGGCGCCCAGGTCGCCATAGGGCGAGCCGTCGCGCTCGTAGAGCGTGGAATTCAGGATCACGTAGACGGGCAGGCCGTCGCCGGTCTCGATCAGGCCGAGGTCGCAGGGCGGCATCTCGGCGCTGCCCGCGAGATGGGCGACCACCGTCATGTCGGGGTAGCGCTGGACGACCTGGCGATAGCCCGGGATCAGGATCCGCACGTCGTAGTGCTGGCGCAGAGCCCGGGGCAGGGAGGCCGCCACCTCGCCGAGACCTCCGGTCTTCACGAAGTCGGCCATCTCCGGCGTGGCATAGAGGATCCGTGGCTTGAGCGAGCCGCGCAGGCCCTCCACGGCTCCCTTGAGGGAGCCGCCCGACGGCAGAGCCGGCGCCTGCGAAGCCGACTGTGCCGACGCCGGAAATGTCATGAAAGAGCCCCCACGCCGCGAGCCGGACGAAATGCGAGCGGACGATGCCGCGGCGTACCGCCACGACAACGCATCACATCCGACCGGGTTCCATTGCACTGCACAATATCATGGCGGGCGAAGACGGCAAGACAAATTTGATTAACAGAAAGCAAACGCGCCGTTCTCCGGCGCTCCCCGAAGCTGTGCCGCTCACCGGCTGGAGCTTTGGTGGGTAAAGGCCGGGCTCAGCCATGCACCGCCGGGCCGCGGCGAATCAGCACCAGGGCCTCGTCTCCCGCAAGTGCGAAGCGGCCGTCCTGCGGGCCCTCGCCGCGCCGGCCGCCGGCGCTCGACAGCAGCACCTCCCAGGCCGACTCGGACGGTATCGATGTAGTGCAAGACTCGTGCCCGAAATTGAGCGCGACCCGGATCACCGTGTCGCCGTGAAGGCGTTCGTAGACCAGGACCTCGCCCGACACCGACACGGCCCGATAGGCGCCGACGCTGAGCGCCGGATGCTCCCGGCGCAGGGCGATCAGGCGCCGGTGCAGCGTCAGGATCGAGGCGGGGTCGTCGCGCAACAGCTCGACGTTCCGGCTCTGGGCCTGCGGGTCGAGGGGCAGCCAGGGCTCGACGGTGGAGAACCCCGCATGGAGGCCGGGCGCCCATTGCATCGGCGTGCGCTCCGGGTCGCGGCCGCGGCCGGGCTCGTTGTGCTCCCAGGGGTCGCGCACGCGCTCCGGCGGGATCGGGACCCGGCTCAAGCCGATCTCGTCGCCGTAATACAGCGTCGGGGTGCCCCGCAGAGTGAGCAGCAGCACGGCCGCCACCCGGGCCTGAGCCTCGCCGACCCGGGCGGCGATGCGGGGCCGGTCGTGGTTGCCCAGCACCCAGTTCGGCCATCCGCCTGCCGGCAGGGCCGCCTCGTATTCGGCGATCAGCCGCGCCACCGCCTCGGCATGCCAGGGCGTCTGGATCAGCTGGAAGTTGAACGGCAGGTGAGCGCCCGACAGATCGACCCCGTAATAGGCGACCAGACGCTCCAGTGGCAGGTAGATCTCGCCGATCAGAACCCGCGCGTCGTAGTCCGCCAGCACCGCCCGCATCTCGGCGATGACCTCCATCACCTCGGGCTGGTCGGCGGAGTGGATCTGGAGGAGCCGGTCGATCTCCGGCTCGCCCGGCTGGTAATCCGGGTTGACCGGATTGTCGCGCAACTGCTCATCCTTCATCAGGTGCCAGATCACGTCGACCCGGAACCCGTCCACGCCGCGGTCGAGCCAGAAGCGCAGCACGTCCATCATGGCGGCGCGGACCTGCGGGTTGCGCCAGTTCAGGTCCGGCTGCTCGCGCAGGAAGGCATGGTAGTAATACTGCCCGGTCGCCGGATCGAGGGTCCAGGCCGGGCCGCCGAAATTGCTGATCCAGTTGTTGGGCGGACCGCCGTCGGGGGCGGGATCGCGCCAGATGTACCAGTCGCGTTTCGGGTTGTCGCGCGAGGCGCGGGCCTCGCGGAACCACGGATGCTCCTGCGAGGTGTGGTTCGGCACGAAGTCCATGATCACCCGCAGGCGCCGCCGATGCGCCTCGGCCACCAGGGCGTCGAAATCGGCGAGCGTGCCGAAGAGCGGATCGATGTCACGGTAATCCGAGACGTCGTAGCCGTAATCGGCCATCGGCGAGCGGCAGACCGGCGACAGCCACACCGCATCGACCCCGAGCCAGGCCAGGTAGTCGAGCCGGGCGATCACGCCGCGGAGGTCGCCGACGCCGTCGCCGTTCGTGTCCTGGAACGAGCGCGGATAGACTTGGTAGACGACTCCCGCCTTCCACCACACCTCGCCGGCCAGCAGATCGGCGGGCTTCGCGTCCTCGGTCATGCAGGGCTCCTGACGGGCTGAACCGGGCCGGGAGGCCGGGCAGGCGGCGCAAGGGTTGAGCGGCCGGGCAACCGCCCTTATATGGGCGCCCGCAGCGGGGTTGACCCAGGGGGAATCCGCCCCGCTGCATCCGGTTCCCGCATCGGCACGCGGGCGCCGCGCGTGGCCTGCCTGCATCGCTGCCGGCCGCGACAGCATCATGACGCCGCCGCCACCGGGGATGCGCCGCCGCATCCGTGAGGGCGGCCCGCAGCCGATCCGCCGGAAGAGCGGCGGGCCGCGAGGGTGGAGGAAACGTCCGGACAGTCACGCCTCTGGCGCACCCCTCGCCCAGGAGTTAACCATTCCCTTGGGGCACGACTTAACCTTAAGGTTCGGCCTGCGGGCGGCGCTGGAAACGTTCACATGCGCTTCAGGCCGCCTCGCCAAAATCAAGTCTCGTTTCCGTGAGACGTGTCGGGGCAGCAACACGCGGCGAATCGCGTGGTCAAGCTAGTCTTCGGCGTCTCGACATCGCCGTCCCACAGCCACACGATGCTGCCGTGGCCTGGGCTTTGCTGCACAGCACGTGACACGAGACCGCGCTGCAGCGACCAGAGACCTGCGGCAGGGAAGGGGGTTCCAAGGTGCTGAACGAAGTTCTTCTGCCCGGTCGCCAGCGCGACGAGGCTCCGCGCGATGCGGACACGGCGCTGTCCTGGATGCCGCAGGCGGCGCCCGTGGCGCCCGCCGGCGACGAGGTCACGGTGATGCGGACCGCGATCCTGGCCAAGCTCGCCTATGCGCTCGGCAAGACGCCGACGACGGCGCGCGACCGCGACTGGTTCGTCGCCACGGCGCTGGCCCTGCGCGACCGCGCGGTCGCCGCCAGCGCGATCACCGCCGGCATCGTGCCGGTGAAGCGCGTCCACTATCTCTCCCTCGAATTCCTGATCGGGCGCCTTCTGTCCGATGCGATGGGCAATCTCGGCGTCGCCGAGACCGTGCGGGCGGCCCTCGCCGGTCTCGACATCGACCTCGATGCGGTGGCGGGCGCCGAGCCCGACGCGGCGCTCGGCAATGGCGGCCTCGGACGGCTGGCCGCCTGCTTCATGGAGAGCATGGCGAGCCTCGCCATTCCGGCCTACGGCTACGGCATCCGCTACGACCACGGCCTGTTTCGGCAGGTGATCGAGGATGGGGTCCAGCGCGAGGTTCCGGAGACCTGGCTCACCGAGGGCAACCCCTGGGAGTTCGAGCGGGCGGAGGCGGCTTGCGAGGTCGGCTTCGGCGGTGATGTCGCCATGAGCGTCCAGCCGGACGGCACCCTGCGCCGGGTCTGGCGCCCGGCCGAGATCGTGCGCGCCGTGCCCTACGACACCCCGGTGATCGGCCGTGGCGCCCGGCACGTCAACGCGCTTCGCCTCTGGGCAGCCCGCTCGCCCGAGCCCATCGATCTGGCCCGCTTCAATGCCGGTGACCATGTCGGGGCGGTCGCCGAGCGCGCCCGGATCGAGGCGATCTCGCGGGTGCTCTATCCCAGCGACGGGACGCCGGCCGGCCAGGAGCTGCGCCTGCGCCAGGAATTCTTCTTCACCTCGGCCTCGCTCCAGGACCTGGTGCGCCGCCACGTCGCCGAGCGCGGCGACCTGCGCTCGCTGCCCGACCACGCGGCGATCCAGCTCAACGACACCCACCCGGCCATCGCCGTGCCGGAGCTGATGCGGCTCCTCGTCGACCTCAACGGCCTGTCCTGGGAGGATGCCTGGCACGTCACCACCCAGACGCTCGGCTACACCAACCACACCCTGCTGCCGGAGGCCCTGGAGACCTGGCCGGTGGAGCTGATGGAGCGGCTCTTGCCGCGCCACATGCAGATCATCTACCTCATCAACTGGATGCACCTGGAGGAGGTGTCGAAGCACGGCGCCTCGCTGGAGCAGCTCGCCGAGGTCTCGCTGATCGACGAGAGTCACGGCAAGCGGGTGCGGATGGGGCATCTCGCGTTTCTCGGTGCGCGCCGCGTCAACGGCGTCTCGGCGCTCCATACCGAACTGATGCGCCAGACGGTGTTCGCGCCGCTCCACGCCCTCGACACCGACAAGATCGTCAACAAGACCAACGGCATCACCTTCCGGCGCTGGCTCCACAACGCCAATCCGGGCTTGACGGCGCTGGCCGTCGAGGCGGTCGGCCCGAAGGTGCTTGACGATCCGCGCCACCTCGAGGGCTTGGCGGCCCTCGCCGAGGATGCCGGCTTCCAGGAGCGCTATGCGGCGGTCCGCCGCGAGCGCAAGGAGGCGCTCGCCCGTGTCGTCGAGGCGCGCACCGGCATCACCCTCGATCCGGAGGCGCTGTTCGACGTCCAGATCAAGCGCATCCACGAGTACAAGCGCCAGCTCCTCAACATCCTGGAGACGGTCGCGCTCTATCAGGCGATCAAGGCCGAGCCGCACCGCGACTGGGTGCCCCGGGTCAAGCTCTTCGCCGGCAAGGCGGCGCCGAGCTACACCCAGGCCAAGCTGATCATCCGCCTCGCCAGCGACGTCGCCAAGCGGGTCAATGCCGATCCGGATGTGGCCGGGCGCCTGACCGTGGCCTTCGTGCCGAACTACTCGGTGACGCTTGCCGAATCGATCATCCCGGCCGCCGACCTGTCGGAACAGATCTCGACCGCCGGCCTCGAAGCCTCGGGCACCGGCAACATGAAGCTGGCGCTCAACGGCGCGCTCACCATCGGCACGCTCGATGGCGCCAATATCGAGATCAAGGACCATGTCGGTCCCGACAACATCTTCATCTTCGGCCTCGACGCGGCCGGGGTGCAGCGCACGCAGAGCCAGCCGGGCTATGCGGGGCGGGCCATCGCGGCCTCAGCCCGCCTGCGCGGCGCCCTCGACCTGATCGCCGCGGGCGGCTTCTCGCCGGCCGAGCCCGGCCGCTTCCGCCCGCTCATCGACGAGCTGACCCACGGCGACCGCTTCCTGCTCACCGCCGATTTCGACGATTACTGGCGGGCGCAGCGCGAGGTCGATGCGGCGTGGCGCCGGCCGCGGACCTGGTGGCGCGCGGCGATCCTCAACACCGCCCGCACGGCGTGGTTCTCGTCGGATCGCACCATGCGGGAATATGCCGAGGAGATCTGGCGGGTGCAGGTGGGCTGAGGCAGGCTGACCGGCGATGAATGACGAAAACCCCGCGGCAGGAGCCGCGGGGTTTTCTCTTTGAGAATTCGCGGACTTGCCTGATCGGCTGGCGAAGGGGCGTGACGAAGCCCGTTCGTCCCGCTCACGACCTCAGGATGAGGTCGCGCTGAGGATCGCAGAAAGGACCTGCTGAAGCCGGTTCTTCTGCTCACACCGCCGGAATGTACTGATACGTCCAGGTCTCGCTCAGCGTCTCGTCGCCGCGGCGCAGGAACAGCCGCAGTTCGACCGGCTCTGCCCCCGTCACCGCGAGATCGAACTCCGCCCGCCAGTGGCCCGGCACGTCGTCCGGCACCGCCTCGGTGCGGGCGAGCGGGAAGGTGCCGCGGGAGGCGGTCAGCACCGGCTCGGGCTTCACCCCGGCCGGCAGGCGGCCCAGGGGTTCCCCGAGGAACTCGACCACGAATTTGCGCACGCCCTTCGGCCGGTCGGTGCCGGCCTGGCCGCCATTGCCCTCGCGGGTGGCGACGCAAGCCGCGAGGTTGCTCGGGTAGGGCTCATGCGCGACCCAGTGCAGCCGGTAGGCGAGGTCGTGCGAGGAGCCGGCGCGGGCGGGCTCGGCGGGCACCCACATCGCCACGACGTTGTCGTGGATCTCGTCGTCGGTGGCGTTCTCGACCAGCTGGACGCTGCCCTTGCCCCAATCGCCCAGGGGCTCGACCCAGAGCGAGGGCCGGCGGTCGTAATAGACGCCGTCCTGGTAATGGTCGAACAGGCGGTCGCGCTGCATCAGCCCGAAGCCGCGCGGGCGCTCGTCGGAGAAGGCCGAGACCATGGTGCGGGGCGGGTTGCGCAACGGGCGCCAGATCCGCTCGCCGGTGCCGGTCCAGAGTGCGAGGCCGTCCGAATCGTGCACCTCCGGACGCCAATCCACCGCGGTGGGCTTGGCGGTCTCGGAGAACCAGTACATCGAGGTGAGCGGCGCCAGGCCGAACCGGCCGACATCCTTGCGCAGGTGCAGGCTCGCCTCGACGTCCATCACCACCGACTTGGTGCGGCGCATCGTGAAGCGGTAGGCGCCGGTAGCCGAGGGACCGTCGAGGAGCGTCATGACCGTGACGGTGTCGGACCCAGCCGCCGGGGTCTCGAACCAGACATGGGTGAAGTCCGGGAATTCCTCCGGCCGGTCCGGCATCACCGTGTCGAGAGCGAGCCCCCGCGCCGAGAGGCCATACTGGTAGAGTTCGCCGATCGCCCGGAAATACGACGCGCCCAGGAAGGCGACCCAGTCGTTGCGGCGCCAGTCGAGGGGGCCGCCGCGGCGCTCCTGGAAGCGGAATCCCGCGAAGCCCGGATTCGGCGGCAGCCGCCGCGCCGGCGAATCCGCCAGCATCTCGAAGGCGGCCGGGTCGTAGACGATCTCCCGCGACTGGCCGTTCTCGACGACGTGCATCCGCACCGGCTTCTGGAAATAGCGGCCGAGATGGAAGAACGTGACCGGGAAAGCGCTCGGGCCCTCGGCCCACAGCGCGTGGTCGGGCTTGAACGTCAGCTTGCCGTGGGCATCGTAGTCGATCGCCTGCAACACGTCGCGGTCCGGAATCGCCGGCGGCGCGTAGGGCCGCCCGGCCATCTCCCGGGCCCGCGCCTTCAGGGCCTCGAAGCTGAACGGCTCGGGCTGGCCGAGGGGCAGCTCGGCGCTCATGACGTCGGGACCGGAGGCGAGCAGCAGCGCGGCGCCGGTGAGCAGGGTACGGCGGTCGATCATCGGGGTTGGCGCCTTAGAGCATTTTCCGACGAAGCGGATACCGGTTCGTCGTAGAAAATACGGCAAAATCAAAGAGCGAGAGAAGCTTCGCGATGGCAACGCAATCGTGAAGCGCTCTAGCGGATCGGCTCGATGCTGGTGGCCCGGCGCCAGAGCTGGACCATGATGTACAGCGCGAACAGGCTGAACAGCCCCATCAGCCCATGGCCGACGGTGTCGCCCAGCTCGAAGATGCCGGCGAGGGCCCAGCCCGCCGCGATCGCCACCGCGAACACCTCGACGCCGACCAGCACCATGATGCTGACGATGGTGACGAGGCTGCGGGTCTTGAGGGAAGCTGATGCGGGCACGCGGCCTGACCCTTGTCCTGTGTGGCGGGGCGACGGACGCGCGCGGCGCCTATCGTTTCATGGCTGCGGGGACTAGCCTGAACCGCGGGGCCGGCGCAACTGCGCGGGCCCCGGCCTGTCGATGTCGTCACGTCCTCGCAAGCCCCCGGTCATTCACGCCATCCGAGCCCCCGCTCGCCCGATCCCCGGAGCCATCCAGCGCCCGATGCCCGAGACCCCCGTCTTCTCCCGCGCCGCCTGTGCGGCCCCCCACCACCTCGCGGCCGAGGCCGGCCGGGCGATCCTCGACGAGGGCGGCAACGCCGTCGAGGCGATGCTCGCCATGGCGGCGACGATCGCCGTGGCCTACCCGCATATGAACGGCCTCGGCGGCGACGGGTTCTGGCTGATCCGGGGACCGAACGGCGTCGTGCGGGCGATCGAGGCCTGCGGCCCGGCCGGTAGCCTCGCGACGATCCGGCGCTACCGCGAGAAGGGCTACGACACGATCCCCGAGCGTGGACCGGACGCCGCCCTGACGGTCGCCGGCGCCGTCGGTGGCTGGGCGCTGGCGCATGGCATCGCCCGCGACCTCGGCGGACGCCTGCCCCTCGACCTGCTCCTCTCGCTGGCGGTCCGGCATGCCCGCGAGGGCGTGGCCGTCTCCCCGTCCGAGGCCCGATACGTGCCGAAGGAACTCGACACGCTGCACGACCAGCCCGGCTTCCGCGAGACGTTCCTGATCGACGGCAAGATCCCGCAGGCCGGCACGAAACGGGCGCTGCCGGCGCTTGCCGCCACCCTGGAGCAGCTCGGCCATGCCGGGCTCGACGATTTCTACCGCGGCGATCTCGGCCGCGAGATCGCCGCCGATCTCGACCGGGCCGGCAGCCCGGTCACCCGCGGCGACATCGAGCGCTACCGGGCGGTGTCCCGGGCGCCGCTCTCGCTCACGCTCCCGGGCGGGACGGTCTACAATTGCCCGCCACCGAGCCAGGGCCTCGCGGCGCTCCTGATCCTCGGCCTCTACGCGCGCCTGGGCGATCTCCGGCCCGAGACGGCGGCGCATTACCACGGGCTGATCGAGGCGACGAAGCGCGCCTTCCGGATCCGCGATGCGGTGGTGACCGATTACGATCGCCTGCGTCACGATCCGGCGAGCTTCCTCGCGGCGAAGCGCCTGGACGCCGAGGCCGCGGCGATCCGGATGGACCGGGCCTCGCCCTACCCGGTCCGCCCGGTCGGCGACGGCGACACGGTGTGGATGGGGGCGATCGACGGGAACGGCGTCGCGGTCTCCTACATCCAGTCGGTCTATTGGGAGTTCGGATCGGGCGTCGTCCTGCCCCGCACCGGCCTGACCTGGCAGAATCGCGGCGTGGCCTTCTCGCTCGACCCGAAGGCCGTCAACCCGCTGGAGCCGGGACGGCGGCCGTTCCACACCCTCAACCCGGCCATGGCCGTCCTGGCGGACGGGCGGGTGCTCTCCTACGGCAGCATGGGCGGCGACGGGCAGCCGCAATTCCAGGCCCAGGTCTTCACCCGCTACGCCCTCTACGGCATGGGCGTCGCCGAGGCGGTAGACGCCCCGCGCTTGCTGTTCGGCCGCACCTGGGGCGCCGAGTCGATGACCGTGAAGGTGGAAGACCGGTTCGACTCCGCCTGCGTCGCGGCGCTGTCGCGGATGGGCCACGAGATCGAGGAGCTGGGCGGGTCGTACATCGATTCCCTGGGCCATGCCGGCCTGCTGGTGCGCCATCCCGGCAACGGGCGGGTCGAGGCGACGCATGATCCGCGGTCGGATGGCGGGGCGGCGGGGGTATAGAGCGCCGGATCGGGCCGGGTTGACGTTCAGGCGGCCCCATCCGCTGGTGGATGCGCGGCCGATCCTCGGCGAAGGCGTTCTGGAGCCCCCATTCCAGGGCAGCTGGGAAACGGGCGGCGTCTATTTCCGATTGTACGATTTCGGCGATCACGAGATCAGCGTCGCCGAAACCGCCACCGACCGGGTGGTGGGTGGCAGGTCGTCCGGGCGGGTCGACCGGTCCGTCGTGATTGAGACCGGCTACGCTTCGGTGACCCATCGGCCTGCCGGTGAGGTCGGATCAGAACGGAGAGGCTGTGACGAGCCGGCCGACGGACTCCAACGGCAGGACTTGCCATACGGATCGCACGCTACCGGTAAGACCTTGTGGTGACTCGATCGGCCCTTCGAAGATAAAGCGCACATCGTAGGGCGTGATCTTCGGCGGTTTGGAGATCCTGCTCGGAAGCCTTGGATGCGCCAGAAGCGCCGCTGCCAACAGGTTCGGTTCAGATGGATCGAAGCCGCAGTTGATGAAATATCGTGCTTTCGGCCAACCGCTCGGATGGGTTGGACTCAGCAGGTAACCCGAAATCTTGAGAGTATCGATCGCGAAACTAGAGGGTGGCGCTGGATGCGAGATCTGCGCGGGTCGCCCCCGATATCGGCTTCAGCTTCGCCAACTCGATCGTCGCCAAGATCGGAATCGGGTGGCCGTTGTCCGACAGTCTCTGACTCTCGAACTCGACCAGATACGCAGCACCCTTCCCGAGAACGGACAGCACGGTTCCGCATGAGCCTTCGGGTATGGTCTCTCCCTCATCGCCTGTCACATCGGTGCGAACCACAACCTGATCGAGTTCGTGGATGGATGTGGATGCGACGGGAAGTGAGGTGTCGGCGAGGTTCATCGTCATGGCGCCGCTCCTGGGGTTCGAGGAGACGCGGGAGGCAGGGTCATCCGCACGTCGCACGAGGGACAAGGGGCAAGGGACTAGGGGCATGCGCGTCGGCCGTGGCCTGGCTGCACCGTGATCGTGGGCCCCGGGCGGTACCAACGGCCCAAGAATGAGACAAGCCCGGCACCTCCCCGGCGCCGGGCCCTTCGCGATCCCGGCATCGCGCGCTCAGCGCGGCGCCCGCTTCGCCAGGATCCGCTGCAACGTCCGCCGGTGCATGTTGAGCCGGCGCGCCGTCTCCGAGACGTTGCGGCCGCACAATTCGTAGACCCGCTGGATGTGCTCCCAGCGCACCCGGTCGGCCGACATCGGGTTCTCGGGAGGGTCGGCCCGCTCGCCGGGCTCGGCCATCAGGGTGCCGTGGATCTCGTCGGCATCGGCGGGCTTCGCCAGGTAGTCGAAGGCACCGAGCTTCACCGCGGTCACCGCGGTGGCGATGTTGCCGTAGCCGGTCAGGATCACGCCTCGGGCCTCGGGCCGGCGCTCCTTCAGGCGCGCGATCACGTCGAGGCCGTTGCCGTCGCCGAGCCGCATGTCGATGACGGCGAAGGCCGGCGGCTGCGCCTCGACGGCGGAGACGCCCTCCGCTACGCTCTCGGCCACGTGGACCCGGTAGCCCCGCGCCTCCATGGCCCGGGCGAGGCGGGTCGAGAACGGTTTGTCATCGTCCACGATCAGCAGGCTGCGGTCGGCATGGTTGAGGAGGGCGTCACCCTCCGGGATGCTCCCCTCCGGGCTCACTGTTCCGTACTGCGTCATTGGGCGACGCTCCTTCGAATTTCACTCAGTCTAATCAGAGCCTTATATAGGACCGTCGCGCGCCTGCGTCAGGGGTGCGTCCTCGCCCGTGCCCGGGTTTCGCGGGCCTTTGGCCTCCCTCTCGAAAACGTGACGGGGCCATGAGATCCGCACCACCGCGCCGGTCGAGGGATCAACCGCATTGGCGAGGCTCAACTGAGCGCCCGAGCGCTCGATCAGCGTCTTGGCGATGAACAGGCCGAGGCCGAGGCCGGTTCCGCCGTCCGGTCCCGCCTTGGCGCTGCGGGTGCTGACATAGGGCTCTCCCACCCGCAGCAGGACGTCGGGGGCGAAGCCCGGCCCGTCGTCGCGGATCTCCAGCAAGACCCGGTCCGGGCTCCAGCGCGCCTCGATCGCCACGCAGCTTTCCGCGAAGTCGATCGCGTTGTCGACGATGTTGGCGAGCCCGAACATCACGCCCGGATTGCGCCGGCAGGCCGGTTCCGGCCCGTCGCCCTTCGTGGTCACGTCGAGCACGATGCCGAGCGCCCGCTGCGGCGCCGCCAGTTCCTCGACGAGGTGGCTCAAGCTGATGGTCTCGATGAAGCCGCCCTGGTCGGCATCGAGCGAGGTGAGCTTGGCGAGGATGCCGCGGCAGCGCTCGACCTGGTCGCGCAGCAGCGCCAGGTCCTCCGCCACGCTCGGGGAGGCGGTCGGCCCGAGCTGGCGGTCGAGCTCCTTGGCCACCACCGTGATGGTGGCGAGCGGGGTGCCGAGTTCGTGGGCCGCGGCTGCCGCCAGCCCGTCGAGCTGCGACAGGTGCTGCTCGCGGGCCAGCACCAGCTCGGTGGCGGCGAGCGCCTGGGCGAGCTGGCGCGCCTCCTCGGCGACGCGCCAGGCGTAGACCCCCGTGAAGGCGGTTCCGAGCAGGATCGCGGTCCAGACGCCCGACACGTACAGGAACGGCAATTCGAGCGTCTGCCCGGCGAACCAGGGCAGCGGCCGGTAGACCAGGGCGAGCAGCGTCGCGAGGCCGACGGCGAGGAGGCCGAGCGCCAAAGTCCGGGCCGGGGGGAGGGCGGTGGCGGAGATCAGCACGGGGGCGAGGAACAGGAGGGCGAAGGGATTCTGCAAGCCGCCCGTGAGAAAGAGGAGCGCGGCGAGCTGGATGATGTCGAAGGCCAGCAGCAGCACCGCAGCGTCGTCGCTGAGCCGGTGGCTCGCCGGATAGCGGATCCGCAGGGTGAGGTTGAGCCAGGACGAGGCCGCGATGACCAGGAAGCACCAGCCGAAGGGCAGGGGCAGGCCGAGTCCCAGATGGGCGCCCGCCACCGCTGCCCCCTGGCCGGCCACCGCGAGCCAGCGCAGCCGTACCAGGGTGTCGAGGCGCAGGTGGCGGGCGTCGCGCACCAGGTCGGTCTGCGAGGTATCGAACATCCGCGAAACCATAGTGCGCGGCCGGCCGCCGGCCAGGGCGCGGTATCGGAAACCCTTCGCCCGTCAGTGCGTTGCCAATCGTCGCGAAGACCCCGGATCTGGATCGTCCCGCGGCGAATCCGAGCCGGCCACCGCACTGCACAAGGCAAGGCCGGGAGTTGAGGCAAAAAAGGCACGGTTCCGCCTTTTGACAGCTTCGATTTCCACAGATGTTGCCCTTCTATAAGGGTGCTTTATTGTCCTGGATCCCAATCGGGACAGGCGTCTCCCGGCGGCGGTGCGCGCGCCTCTGGGTCAATCGTGGACGGTGGCGTCATGGATCTCTCGTATTTCTGGTATGAAGCCGCGCACTGGATGTTGACGCCTGCCCGTGCGGCCGCCGACGCCACGCAGCTCGTGTTCAAGAATCCCGTCAATCCCATCACCTACACGCCCTACGGCCGGACCGTGTCGGCGGCCTGCGAGATGTTCGAGCGCACGACGCGGCGCTACGGCAAGCCAGCCTTCAACCTGCCGCGCACCGTGGTCGAGGGCACGATCACCGACGTGACCGAGCGGGTGGTGTGGTCGAAGCCGTTCTGCCAGGTCATCAAGTTCGACCGCGCGCTGAAGCGCCCGACCGCCCAAGCCCAGCCGAAGGTGCTGGTGGTGGCGCCGATGTCGGGCCATTACGCCACGCTCCTGCGCGGCACCGTCGAGGCGCTGCTGCCGGCCCACGAGGTGATGATCACCGACTGGATCGACGCCCGCATGGTGCCGCTCGATGCCGGCCGCTTCGATCTCGACACCTACATCGACTACCTGATCGAGATGTTCCAGGCGTTCGGGCCGGACCTGCACGTGATCGCCGTGTGCCAGCCCTCGGTGCCGGTCTTCGCCGCCGTGGCCCGGATGGAGGCCGACGGCATGTCCGGCGTGCCGACCTCGATGACCCTCATGGGCGGCCCGATCGACACCCGCCGCTCGCCCACCGCGGTGAACTGCCTGGCCGCCGAGCGCGGATCGGAATGGTTCAAGCGCAACTGCATCACCGTGGTGCCGCCGGGCTATCCCGGCACCTGGCGTGAGGTCTATCCCGGCTTCTTCCAGCTCTCCGGCTTCATGGGCATGAACCTCGACCGTCACCTGACGGCCCACTGGGACATGTTCAAGCATCTGGTGCGCAACGATGGCGACTCGGCCGAGAAGCACCGCGACTTCTACGACGAGTACCTGTCGGTGATGGACCTGACGGCGGAGTTCTATCTCCAGACCGTCAACACGGTCTTCGTCGAGCATGCCCTGCCCCGGGGCGAGATGCGCCACCGCGGCGAGCGGGTCGACCCGACGGCGATCCGCCACTGCGCCATCATGGCGGTGGAGGGCGAGAACGACGACATCTCGGGCGTCGGCCAGACCCTGGCCTCCCACGACCTGACGCCGAACCTGGCGGCGGAGCGCAAGCTCTACCACCTCCAGAAGGGGGTCGGCCATTACGGCGTGTTCAACGGCTCGCGCTTCCGCGCCAACATCGCGCCGCGCATCTCCACGTTCATGCACGAGATGCAGGGCACGCAGGCGGTGGCCGACCTGCGCGAGGCGTCCTGAGCCTGTCCGTCCGGCGCCGCCCCGGCGGCGCCGGCCCGTATGCGTGACGATGGTGTCGGTCCGCTCCCTGCATGCGTGGTTCGCGGCCTTGCTCGCTCGCGCGCGAGCAACGGGGACGCTGACAGGCTCCCGGTCTCCCGGGTACAAGAGTGGCATGCGAGTCGCGCTCCTGCGCCGTTCGGCGCCCGAACCCACCCACGTCACCGTCATCCACGCCGGCACCTGCTATCCGGTCACCGTGCGACGCCGCGCGGCTGCCCGGCGCATCACCCTCCGGGTCTCGAGCGCGACCGGCGAGACCGTCCTCACCCTGCCGGAGCGGACCGACCTCGCCGCCGCGCAGCGCTTCGCCGATTCGCACGGCGCCTGGATCGCCGCCCGGATGGCGAAGCTCCCGGAGCGCGTCGCCTTCGAGCCGGGTGCAGTCGTGCCGTTGCGCGGCGTTCCTCACCGCATCCTGCATTGGTCGACCACGTCAGGCGCGACGACCGTCACGACGGCACCGGACGGCATGCCGGTGATCGCGGTCTCGTGCGGCCTGCCGCACGTGGCGCGGCGCGTCCGCGAGTTCCTGGAGGCCGAGGCGCGCCGCGACCTGACGGAGGCGGTGGCGCGTCATGCCGGGGCGCTGGGCCGCACGCCGAAGCGCCTGACCGTGCGTGACACCCGCAGCCGCTGGGGCTCATGCTCGGCCACGGGCCACCTGAACTTCTCCTGGCGCCTGATCATGGCGCCGCCCGCGGTGCTCGATTACCTGGCGGCGCACGAGGTCGCTCATCTCGCCGAGATGAACCATTCCGAGCGGTTCTGGCGCGTCGTCCGGATGCTCTCCCCGGGCTATGATGCGCCCGAGGCGTGGCTGAAGCGGCACGGCACGGAGCTGCACCGCTACGGCTGATGGGCTCAGCCCTTGGTGCGGACTACCACGACGCGCCCCGCCGGCCAAGCCGGCCGCGGATCGGCGTCGCCCGGCGCGAGGGTGCGGGGTGCGATGCTGTCGCAGGCTTCGCGCTGGCGCAGGATGACCTCGCCGGCCTCGCCCCGGCGCCGGATCGTCCCGGCGTCGCGGCAGAACCCGGCAATCTCGGCCGAGCGCCCGGCGCGGCGCCCACGCGGCGTGCGGGGCACCGGCGGGTGCTCGATCGTCAGCGTTGCGTCATGGTTGAGCGAGCGCTCGACATAGGTCGTCTCGTCGACCGGCAACGACTGGGCTTGCGCCGCACCGGTGGCCAGGAATCCGGCTACCAGGAGCGGGAGGGAGAGGGAGGTGGCGACGAGTCTCATCGGGGGACCTTCGCGAGGAGTGAACGGGTCAGGGTCCATCCGATCCGATCGGAATCGGACACCATGCACAACCTCTAACGACACACGGCATCGGATGCAGCCCAGCTTGATGCGAAAGCTAAGCCCGCTCGCCGGCACGGGTTCCCGGCGGTCAGACGGGCGCCTCGGCTTGACAGCATCCCGGCCCCGTGGTCGGAACGCCCCCGGACCGGCGGATGGCCGAGGCAGCGGAGCGGTGAGCGGCGTGCGAGACAGCTTGCGACGGATCGGACGCCGGGTGCGGGCCGCCACTCTCGGACTCACGCTCGCGCTCGGCTTGCCGGCCGGGGCCGCCCTGGCGCAGGGCGCGGTCAAGCAGACCTTCGACGACTGGCAGCTGCGCTGCGAGACCCCCGCCGGCGCCAAGGCCGAGCAATGCGCCCTGGTGCAATACGTCGCCGCCGAGGACCGGCCGAACCTCTCGCTGGTGGTGATCGTGCTGAAGACCGCCGACAACCGCGGTACCCTGCTGCGGGTGGTGGCGCCCCTCGGCGTGCTCCTGCCCTCCGGCCTCGGCCTGAAGGTCGATCAGGCGGAGATCGGCCGCACCTCGTTCGTGCGCTGCCTCTCCACCGGCTGCGTCGCCGAGGTGGTGATGGACGACAAGCTCATCGCCCAGCTCAAGGGCGGCCAGCAGGCCACCTTCATCGTCTTCCAGACGCCCGAGGAGGGGGTGGGCATCCCCCTGTCCCTCAAGGGATTCAAGGAAGGCTTCGACAGCCTGAAGTGATCGACGATCGGGAGAGGATTGTGACGGCTCGTTGTCTCCGCAGCCTCGGCCTCGGCACCCTCGGCCTTGCCTGGATGCTGGGCGCCCTCGCCGCCCCGGTGCAGGCCCAGAATGCGGCGCCGCAGGACGAGGGCAACCCCCTCGTGAACATCTTCAAGTATGGCGGCACCACCAAGCCGCCCGAGGCGCCCCCGAATCCCGACGACGTCTACTGCCCGATCATCGACGTGACCGAGGGCGGCTCCTCGTTGCAGACCATGGCGGGCGGCATCGTGCGGACGCAGATCCGCCTCGGTCAGCTCAGCCGCGCCTGCCAGCCGGGTCCGAATGGCGCCACGAGCGTCACGATCGGCGTACAGGGCGTGGTCCTGCTCGGGCCCGGCGGCGCGCCCGGCCGCTTCAACGCCCCGGTCACCATCACGGTGAAGAACGGTACGCAGGTCATTGCCCGGCGCAGCCGGCAGGCTGCCGCGATCATCCCGGCCGGGCAGGCCAATGGCAGCTTCACGGTGGTGGAGGACGGAATCTCGGTTCCGGCCAACCTCGCCCGCGATTTCGAGATCGAGGTCGGTCTCGGCGGCGCGCCGAAGCCCGCGCGGGCGCCGCGGCGCAAGCCTGCCGCCGCGCCGGCCGACGGTTGACCGCCCGGGTGGCGGCCTGGCGCCTGGCCCCCCGCCCGGACGATCCGGACTTTTCGCGCGCGCTGGTCTTCGCACGGCCGATGGCCGGGCATTGGCTCGCCCTCGACGTCGCCCTCGACCGCTTCGCCGCGCCGGTGCGGCCGTTGCTGCGCTTTTCCCGCAAGGATGGCACGCACGAGGACGCGCTGCTGCCCGGCCCGGTGCTCGGCCGAGCCGCCTGGCTCGGGCCGGTGCCGCCCGGCACCGACGCGATCCTGCTCGCCGCGCCTGCGGAGGGATTCCGGATCGAGGCGGCGCGGCTGCTCTCCTTCGCGGCCGTCCTCGCCCTCTGCGCCCGCCGCCGGCCGGACAGGCTGCCGGTCGCGCTCTACCAATGGCTGCGCCGCGACGCGCGCCGCCTGCACAACACCGTGCGCATCGCCGCCTGCGTGCGGCCGCTGGCGCATTACCCGGCCTGGAAGGCGGAGCGCGCCCGGCCCTTCGAGCCCGCCTTCGACCGGGCGCCGACCGGGCTGCCGCGCCTCGGCCTGATCCTGGAGGCGGGGCCGGGGGACGAGGACGCGGTGCGGCGCACCCTCGCGACGCTGCTGGCACAAGGCCACCGCGACTGGCGCCTCGCCTTGCGCTGGCCGGGCCCGGCGCCTGCCGGCCTCCCCGGGGATCCGCGGATCTCCGCCGACGCCCTGCCGGACGGGGTGGCGATCGGATCGTTGTGCCCGGGCGATGTGCTGGCGCCCGACGCGCTGACCCATCTGGGCGCTGCCTTCTCGGGCCCGGACCCCGCCGACCTCGCCTACGCCGACAGCGAGGCCGAGACGCCCGAGGGCTTGCGGCCCCACATGAAGCCGGGCTGGAGCCCTGACCTCGCCCTGACCACGCTCTATCTCGGGCGCCCGCTCCTGGTGGCGGTGGATCTGGTCGCGCGCAGCGGCTGGGAGCCGGGGCAGGGAGCCCGCGCACTTCTCCTCGCGGCGACCCTGGCGGGGCCTCGGCGGGTTCGGCGCATTCCGCGCATCCTCTGCCGTGTCGCGCCCGAGGCGCCGGATCCCGACGGCCACGCCGCCGATCTGACCCGGGCCCTGCACCGCGCCGGCTCTCCGGCCGTGATGGTGCGAAACGGCGACACCCTCGATCTCGACTGGCCGCTTCCCGACCCGGCCCCCCTGGTCTCGGTCATCGTCCCGACCCGCGACCGGCCGGAACTACTGCGCGTCGCCGTGCGGGGCGTGCTGCACGACACCGCCTATCCGGCGATCGAACTCGTCATCGTCGATAACGGCTCGACCGATCCGGCGGTGGCCGCCCTTTATGCCGAATGGGCGGCGGATCCGCGGGTGCGCCGGCTCGACCGGCCGGGCCCGTTCAACTTCTCGCGTCTCGTCAATGACGGGGCTGCCGCGAGCCGGGGCGAGATCCTGGTGCTCCTCAACAACGACGTCGAGGTGCTGCATCCGGACTGGCTTTTCGCGATGGTGCGCCAGGCGCTGCGGCCGGATGTCGGCGCCGTCGGGGCCAAGCTCCTGTTCGGCAACGGCCGGATCCAGCATGCCGGCGTCGTGGTCGGCCTCGGCGGCCGGGCCGGGCACATCCTGCGCAACCGCCCCGCCGACACGCCGGGCCATCTCGGCCGGCTCACCGTCGCGCACGAGGTGGCGGGCGTCACCGCCGCCTGCCTGGCGGTGGCGCGACACAAGTTCGAGGCGGTGGGTGGGCTCGACGCCGAGGCGTTTCCGATCGATTTCAACGACATCGACCTGTGCCTGCGCCTCGGGGCTCGGGGCTGGCGTTCGATCTGGACGCCGCGGGCCACGCTCGCCCATCACGAATCGGTCAGCCGCGGCCCCAGCGTCGGCGCCGCCCGGGCCCGGTTCGAGGCGGAAGGGACCCGCTTCGCCGCGCGCTGGCGTTCGGTGATCCGGGACGACCCCTATTATCACCCGGCCTTTTCGGTCACGGCGTTCGGGGAGGAGCTGGAATGAGGCTGCCGCCTCACCCGGCCTTCGACATCCTGCGTTTCGCGGAGGATCAGCCCGGGCCCACCCGGCGCTGGCTCGTCCGGCTCGTCCTGGCGCTGACGCGCCCGGGCGAGACCTGGGAGGTCGTCCGGGCGCTCCTCGCCGGCAAGCGCGTGCGGGCGCGCGACCGCGCCGCGATCCTCTGGGGCCACCGCCACGCCCTGGTGCCAGCGCCGCTCCCGGCCGGCGGCGACGAGGCGGGCCTGAGCCTGCGCGTTGCGACCCCGGCCGAGATCGTCTCCGGCGGCGCCGGCTCGGCCGCCATCGTCGTGCTGACGGCCCCGGGCCACCGGCTCGTCCCGGGGGCGGCCAACGCCATCGCCGCAGCCTTCGCGGCCGATCCCGGCCTCGGCGCCCTCTACGGCGATGCCGTGGTGCTGGGGCGCCGGGGCGAGCCGCGGCTTCCGGTTTTGCGCCCGGCCTTCGATGCCGATTATCTGCTCGCGGCCGACACGGTCGGCCCCGTGGTCGCATTCCGCCGGACGGTGCTCGACCGGCTCGGGCTCGATCCCGCCCTGCCGGGCGCCGAGGCCGCCGACCTGCTGCTGCGGCTCGCCGCCGAGACCCCGGACGCCATCCGCCACCTGCCGCGCCTCCTCTCGACCTGGTCGCCCTTCGCGGCTGCACCGCCCGAAGGCTGGGCGGCGTCACGCCGGGCGCTCGCCGAACGCCACCTCGCCGGGACCGGCCGGGTCGAGGCGTCGGGGGGCCTCCTCACCTTGCGTCGCGACCTGCCCGCGCCGCCGCTCGCCAGCCTCATCATCCCGACCCGCGACCGGGTCGAACTGCTGCAAGCCTGCATCGAGAGCATCCGCGCCCAAACCGATTGGCCGTCCCTGGAGATCATCGTCTGCGACAACGACAGCCGCCATCCGCGCACGCTCGCCTATCTCCACCGGCTGGCAGGGGAGGGGGTGCGGGTGCTGCCCTGCCCCGGCCCGTTCAACTTTGCGGCGATGAACAATCGGGCCGCCGCGCAGGCGCGCGGGGGGCTCCTGGTCTTCGTCAACAACGACGTGGTGGCGGACCGGCCCGACTGGCTGCGACGGATGGCCGAGGAGGCCCTGCGGCCGGAGATCGGCGCGGTCGGCGCGAAGCTCCTCGATGTGCGGGAGCGGATCCAGCATGGCGGCATCGTGCTTGGCACCGGCGGCCTCGTCACTCATGGCCACCGCCACTTCCCCGGCACAGCGCCCGGCTATCTTGCGTCGTTGCGGGCGACGCACCGGGTCTCGGCGGTGACCGCGGCATGCCTGGCCGTGGAGGCGGAGAAGTTCCGAGCGGTCGGCGGCTTCGACGCCGCGGCCTTCGCGGTCGATTTCAACGACGTCGATCTCTGCCTGCGCCTGGAGGCGGCGGGATACCGGACCCTGCTCGTGCCGGGCGCGGTGCTGTATCACCACGAGGCGGCGAGCCGGCGCTGGAACCCGGAGGCTCGCCGTCGCCACGAGGCCGAGGTCGCGGCGTTGCGGGCGCGCTGGGGCGAGCGCCTGGAGGCCGATCCCTGGTACCACCCGGGCTTCGATCCGCGGGTGGGGACGTATGTGCGGCAAAGGGCATGGGAGGGGGCGAAGGCGCGGTGACGCGGTCGCCGCTGGTCATACCAACGGCCGAAGACGCTGACGCATCCGGCCGTTGACGCCATCTCGAATTTTCGATGCCAAGCCAGAGACTTGGCGAAAATTCGCGAACGGCACCAAAAGTCGTTTCCAACGACCGTCGGTACCACTCAGCACCCATAACGACGACGGGGCCGCCCCCTCCCGGAAGCGGCCCCGCGTCAATCTCCATCCGGCGTCAGCCGGCGGCGTCACTGCACCAGGCGCGGCCCGCCGGTCTGCACCTTCTCGTTCTCGCCCAGGATGCCGAGGCGGCGCGCCACCTCGGTATAGGCTTCGATCAGGCCGCCGAGATCCTTGCGGAAGCGGTCCTTGTCGAGCTTGTCCTGGCTCTTGATGTCCCAGAGGCGGCAGGAATCCGGCGAGATCTCGTCGGCGACGACGATCCGCATCATGTCGCCTTCCCAGAGCCGGCCGGTCTCCATCTTGAAGTCGACGAGGCGGATGCCGACGCCGAGGAAGAGCCCCGACATGAAATCGTTGACCCGGATGGCCAGCGCCATGATGTCGTCGATCTCCTGCGGCGTCGCCCAGCCGAAGGCGGTGATGTGCTCCTCCGACACCATCGGGTCGTTGAGCTGGTCGTTCTTGTAATAGAACTCGATGATCGAGCGCGGGAGCTGGGTGCCCTCCTCCAGGCCCAGCCGCGTCGCCAGCGAGCCGGCCGCCACGTTGCGCACCACCACCTCGAGGGGGATGATCTCGACCTCGCGGATCAGCTGCTCGCGCATGTTGAGCCGGCGGATGAAGTGCGTCGGCACGCCGATGTCGTTGAGGTGCTGAAACACGAATTCCGAGATCCGGTTGTTCAGCACGCCCTTGCCGTCGATCACCTCGTGCTTCTTGGCGTTGAAGGCGGTCGCGTCGTCCTTGAAATGCTGGATGAGCGTGCCGGGCTCGGGACCCTCGTAGAGGACCTTCGCCTTGCCCTCGTAGATGCGACGGCGGCGATTCATAGGCGTGTACCGTGGTTTGAGGAAGTCCATGGGGCCGAGGCTCCTGACGACGTGTGGGACCCGCGGCGCGGCGACCTCTGACGCAAGGAGGTCGGGCCGGGGGATGCGTCGCTCCGGGCGTCCCGACGGCCGGGAATAAATTACCCGAACGGCGAAGGCAGCACAATGCGTTAGCCGGTGCGCCGGGGTGAGCCCGGACGCCGCTGCGGTGAATTGCGGTCGTTGGTCGCGCCCATATGCGCGTCCCGGGACGACGATGCAAGCGTGGCGGGAGGGGGCGGCATGTCGCGGGCGAGGGGATCCGCGCCTCGACGGCGGCCTCTGGCCTGACCTAAGCTGCCCGCACGAGCCGCGGCGAACGCGCGGCCTTCCGGGAGGGGTGACGATGGCGGAACGGGCGATGGCGGAACGCGGCGGGGCTGTCGCCGCGCTGGCGGCGCGACTCCGCGAGGGCAGACCCCTGATCACGGCCTGGTGCGGCATTCCCGAGCCTTCGGTCGCCGGGCTCCTCGCCGCCGAGGCGTTCGACACCGTGACGCTCGACATGCAGCACGGCGCCCACGACTTCGACAGCATCAGCCGCACCGTGGCCCTCGTCGCGGCCCGCGGCAAGCCGACGCTGGCGCGGGTGCCGGTCGGCGGCTTTTCGACCGTGTCGCGCCTGCTCGATGCCGGCATCTCGGGCATCATCGCCCCGATGGTCAACACCGTGGAGGATGCCAAGCGCTTTGCGGCCCTCGCCAAGTACCCGCCCCTCGGCGAGCGGAGCTGGGGCCCGGCTCCGGCCCTGATGCTGTCGGGTCTGTCCCCCGAGACCTACCTCAAGGAGGCCAACGGCTTCTGCCAGACCCTGGCGATGATCGAAACCAAGGAGGCGCTCGCCGCCCTCGACGACATCCTGGCGGTGGACGGGATCGACGGCATCTTCATCGGGCCGTCCGATCTCTCGATCGCCCTGTCGAACGGAGCCGGTCTCGATCCCGAGGGCGCGGCAGTGCGCGATGCGCTCAAGCACGCCATGGCGCGCACCCGCGCCGCGGGCAAGCGGATCGGGATCTATTCCCTGTCCGGTCCGCGCACCCGCGAGCTGATCGCCGAAGGCTTCGACCTGATCGCGCTGTCGGGCGATTCCGCCCTGCTGCGGGCCGGTGCCGCCGCCGCGCTGAAGGAGGCGCGCGCTTAAAGCAGGGTTGCCGCGCGCTTCGCAGCCCGGTTCCTCGTTGGTGCACCCTTCGCCGAACCGGTGACTGCGGCGGCGCAGGCTTCTTAAGCCGGCCTGGCCGCCCGGGCGAAGCCGGCGGCGAGGAACCGGCCGGCATGGTGCAGAGCGCCGTCGTCGATGCCGTGACCGATCCCGGCCGAGAGGTGCCACTCCGCCGGCACGTCGGCGGTGGCGAGGGCCTCGGCCGAGAGGAACATCGCGTCGACCGGTATCACCTCGTCCTGATCGCCATGGGCGAGCAGGATCGGCGGGACCGAGCGGACCTGAGGCGCCAGGCTCTCCGGTCCCCGGCCCTCCTCCATCACCAGCATGCCGGACAGCCCGACCACCGCCGCGACCGGCCTTTCTCGCCGCAAGGCGACATGCAGGGCCATCATGCAGCCCTGGCTGAAGCCGACGAGCCCGAGCTGATGCGGCCTGAGTCCGAGCGCTGCCAGCTCCGCATCCAGGAAGGCGTCGAGCGTCGGGCCCGCCCGGTTCACGCCGCGCCAGCGCTCGTGCGGATCGCGGAAAGTGAGGGAGAACCATTGCCGGCCGAAGCCCTGGATGCAGGGCTCGGGCGCGTGCGGCGCCACGAAGGCGGCCTCGGGCAGGAGCGGCTGCCATTCCTGCGCGAGGTCGATCAGGTCGTTGCCGTCGGCGCCGAAGCCGTGCAGCAGGACGACGAGCTGACGTGGTCGGGTGCCTGAGCGGGGCATCAGGCGCGGGCCGGTGAGGATCGGCATCGGGTCTCGGGCTCCGTCGGTCGGGGAGAAAGAGGCGCGCCGTCGCGCGAACTCATCGTGAAGGAGCCGCGCCGTCGCGCGAACGCCTCATGAAGGAGGCGCGCCGTCGCGCGAACTCTTCACGAAAGAGGCGCGCCGTCGCGCGCCTTGGCCACCCGGTAATAGGCCCACAGCACCATGGCGGCGACCCCGCGCCAGGGGCGCCACGCTTCGGCCCGGGCGGTCAGGGCCGCGGCTTTCGGCCGGGTCTCCAGCCCCTCGGCGAGGCGCGCCGCCTCCTGGAGGGCGAGATCGCCGGCCGGGAAGGCGTCCGGGTGGCCGAGGCAGAACAGCAAATAGACGTCGGCCGTCCAGGGACCGATGCCGTGGACCGCCACCAGAAGGCGGTGCGCCGCGTCGGCCGGGAGCGCGTGCAGGGTCTCGAGGGGCAGGGCGCCGCTGATGACGGCGTCCGCCGCCGCCCGCAGGGCGCGGATCTTCGGCGCCGACAATCCGGCCGCGCGCAGAATCTCGTCCGGCGCGGCCGTCAGGGCCTCCGCGGTGAGGTCCGGCACGCTCGCGGTCAGCCGGCCCCAGATCGCCGCCGCGCTGGCGGTGGAGATCTGCTGTCCCACCACGATGCCAGCCAGACCCTCGAATCCGGCCGCGCGCTTGCGCAAGACCGGGTGCGCGCCCTCCGCCACCAGCCGCGCCATCACCGGATCGAGGGCCGCCAGCGCCGCCATGCCCTCGCGCAAGGCAGCCTCGGAGTCGAGGAGCGGGCCGGTGACGCCAGCCTCCGGCGGGCGTATGGCAGGAGGAGTCGTTGTCGTCCGCATCCCGCCGTGCCGTCTCCTCGCCTGCGCTTCGCCCCGAGCCCGAACGGGCGCCTGCATCTCGGCCACGCCTATTCGGCCTTCCTCAACGCGGAGATCGCCAAGGCGCTTCACGGCGACCTGTGGCTGCGCATCGAGGACATCGACCCGCTTCGCTGCCGGCCGGAATGGGCCGACGCCCTGACCGCCGACCTCGCCTGGCTCGGGCTGGCCTTCCCGGAGCCGGTCTGGCGCCAGTCGGCCCGGATGTCCACCTACCGCGCCGCCCTCGACGACCTCCGGGCACGGAACCTGGTCTATCCCTGCCCGTGCACCCGCCGGGAGATTCAGGCGGCGGGTGGCGAGGGCCGCGACCCCGACGGGGCGCCGCTCTATCCCGGCACCTGCCGCGGCCGGCCGGTGCCCGACGCTCCCCATGCCTGGCGCCTCGACATGGCGCGGGCGCTGGACCTCTGCCCGGGACCGTTCGCCTACACCGCCTTCGCGCCGGGCGAGCCCGACATCGTCCGCACCGCCGATCCGGCCCGCTGGGGCGACGCCGTGCTCGGCCGCAAGGACGTTCCGACCAGCTACCACCTCGCCGTAGTGCTCGACGACGCCGCGCAAGGGATCACCCATGTGGTCCGCGGCCAGGATCTGGAAGCCGCGACCGACCTGCACGTCCTGCTCCAGCGCCTGCTCGGCCTGCCGACCCCCCGCTACCATCACCACGGGCTGATCCGGGATGCGGCGGGAGAGAAGCTGTCGAAGAGCCTGCGGTCGGAGGCGCTGGCGGCATTGCGCGAGCGCGGGGCGACTCCGCAGGAGGTGCGGGCGCGGCTCGGATTCGCCTGAGGATCGGGCCGCCGCACGGGGGCCGTGACCAGGATCCGGCTTGATCGGCGGCGATCCGGGACAGCGCGCCTCCCGTCCCCGCGTGGGAGACGGGGCCCGCGCGGTTGGCCTCACTGAATCAGCCGAGCGACCCTGAGCGCCTGATCGAACATCGCGTTCAGCGCGGCCGTGATGTCCGCCGGCGCATTGGCGGTGCGGAAGTAACCCGGCGAGGCGCAGGCCTGGAGCGGCGTCGCCAGCGTCGGGCTGAAGCCGTTCACCCGGTTGTTCTCCCACGCGATGCCGCCGCCCTTATCGACGAAGCTGATCTGGTTATAGGGAATGTAGAGGATCGAGATCGTCGCGCCGGCGGATTTCAGCGCGTCGCAGTTCTTGGGGTCGATCTGCGACGGCTGCGAGCCGTCCCACCAGGCGTTGCCATAGCCCGCGAACTTCGACGGGTTTCCCGGATAGGCGTACTTGCCGTTGCTCGACGTGTAATAGTGCTGCCCGTTCTGCATCCCGTCGGTGACCAGGAACACGAAGGGCCTGCGGTTCGTGCTGGTGGACCCGTCCCCGAAGCCGTTCAGGCCGACGATCCCCTTCATCTGCGGGAAGGCGACCTCGAAATGGGTGCCGCCCGCACCGGTGCCGGTTGTCGGATCGCCAGGGGAGTAGAGCTGCGTCGTGCCGGTATCGAGCAGGTTGGTGAAGGCGAGCGGCCAGTTGCTCGAGCATTGGGCCATCGTCTTCAAGGTGGTGAGGTCGCCGGAGAGTGCGGCGAGGGTCGCCAATTGGTTGATGAACGGATAGATGCCGATCCGGTACTGGTTCGACACCGCCTGGTTCGACGCCCGCTGGAGCAGGGCGCAGACGGCGTTGTTCACGGCGTCCGACCGCAGCTGGATCTTGCCGGCCGCCAGGCCCCAGCCGGCATAGCCCGGAAAGTGGCATGCGAACTGGCAGCCCTGCTGGTAGTCGGAATACATGTCGTTGTTGACGCTGGCGAGCTGGCTCATGCCCGCCGGGGTCGAGGGCAGGCCCATCGAGCCCGACACGTCGACCATCAGGTAGAAGTCGAGATAGCTCGGCAGATCGACCGACGCCGTGGCGGTGTTGGACACCGTGGTGGTCGGCACCAGGAAGAGCTTCGAGAAGCTGTTCTGGATCGTCGCCGTGTAGGTGATGGTGGCGGTGATCGTCTGACCGTTGATTTTCACGTCCGGCGTCTGGAGCGTCGGGGTGGCCAGGGGCACGTTGCCGGCATTGACGTTGAAGGTGTTGACCGCCTGCGTCTTGCCCGCCGCGATGGCGGCATCCCGGACCCCGCTCTGACCGGAGTTGTTGGCGACATACATCTTGGCGGTCACGACCGCGGCGAGCGCCGCCGCGTCCGCCGCCCGGTCGAGCCGTGACCGGTCGGTGACGGCGACGCCGTAATCGATCCCGAGCCCGATGAGGCCGACGATCGGGAGCAGGCAGAGCCCGAACAGCATGTTGATGCTGCCGTCACGGGACCGGAGCAGGCACGCCGCCGCCGCGGCGAACCGGGAGGTACAGTTCAGAAGCCGGGACATTTCGTGGCGATTCCGTCGTTGCCGTTCGTGTCGAAGTTGATGAGCGAGGCGTAGCGCGGCTGGACGTAAGCCGAGCGGGCGATCTGGATCGAAGGAAGGTAGCTGGCTCCGAAGGTCGGCTTGAACGTGAACATGACGTCGATCACGACCATCGAAGCCGGCCCGAACAGGGACCGCGGCAGCGTTGCCCGGTTCGGCGGCGCCGTGTTCGATGCCGCGATCTGCGGCACGACGCAGGGTCGGTAGGCCGGCCCGCCAGCCGGCTGGCTCGTGCCGCTGCTGGTCCAGACGACGTTGGCGACATAGCACGCCGAGAGGTCGCTGCTGTCGGTGCAGGTGTTCGAGATCTTCGTGAACTGGATGCTGGCATAGTTGATCGTGATGACTTGCCACCACTGCTTGCTCTGCCGCTTGCCCTCGGGCATCAGGTACGGGAACAGCACGAGGGCCGAGTCGAAGCTGAAGTGCAGGTCGCCGGCATTGACGGTGGCGACGGTCGTGCTGCCGTCACTGGGCGGCTTGGTCTGCGAGATCATCTGGCTGATCGACCGCACCACCAGTTCGACCTTGCGCACCGCGTTGATGTAGGCGACGACCTGGATCCCTCCGAGCATGATCGTCAGGAGGACCGGCAGCATCATGGCGAATTCGATCGCCGCGATGCCGTCCTCGGCCGAGCGGAAGCGCCGGATCCTGGCTGTGACGCCGGCTCGCATCAGTATTGCTCCACGCGGAAGGCGGCGGTGGAGATCATCAGGTAGGCCGGCTTGTCCTTGTAGGTCGCCGTCGCATCGAGCCAGGCGGTCATGAATTTCGGCAGGAAGGTGATCGGATAGATCACCTGCAAGTACTGGTAGTCGCCCTGGCTGCCGAGGGTGAACTGGCCGCTGCCGGGGGTCAGCGGCGGCAGCGCCAAGCCGCTCATGTCGGCTTTGACGTAGGTATAGTATCCCGAACCGCCCTGGTTCACCACGTACAGGTTGACGATCAGGTCGCCGCACGACATCGCCGCAGGCAGGTTGTCGCAGACCGCCTGGGTGAACGTCGCCAGCGTCGGCGGGGTTTGCTGCTGCTGGGCCTTGCCGGTCAGAACCTGTCGCGACGCCTTGTCGGTCGCGTAATCGAGTTTCTGGTTGAAGTATAGAATCTGGGCCACGATCATCGTGAACAGAAGGGCCGAGATGAACGCCAGGCCGACGAGAGCGAACTCGACGGTCGTCGATCCCTTTTCGTCGCGGAGGAGGCCAAGCATGTGTCGCATGCGGCCAACCTAGGGTCAGCGGGTTAAGATCGTGGTAATTCGAACGCCGAGATCCGGGCTCTTGATCCGGTCGCGCCCGGAGATGTTGCGCGAAGACTTAACCGCCGGTTAGTCCGCTCGCCCACGGCGAGGCCGGCCCCGCGGGGCCGTCGCCGACGGATGCCAACATGGATCCCCTCAAGGATCCTCCTCTCGGGGATCCTTACCTTAGGGATCCTTTCCTCAGGGGTCCTTTCCTCAAGGGTCCTTGGCGATCGCCTCGATGTCGCGGTCGACGCCGCTCTCGACTTTGAAATCCTGAGTGTAGACCTTGCCGTCGTGGCGGGCGATGAGCTGGTACTCGCCTTCGGCCAGGGTCACCTGCGGGAAGGCGCCGATCGCCTCGCGGATCGTGTCGCCGCCGGGGGTCAGCACGCTGAAGGCGGTGCCCGCGAAGGCTTCGGTGCCCGGGGCGGCGACGAGCTTCAGGGTGACGGTGGCGGCACGGTGGTTGAGGGTCGCGTCGGTGAGGCGGCCGTTCTCGACCTTCAGGTCGGCGCGCTGGATCGCGTTGGAATCGCCCCAGGTCGAGACGACGTGATAGGTGCCCTCGGGCAGCCGCACCACCTCGCCGGCCTTGACGCCGTCGCGGACGAGCCGCCCCTCCGGGTTGTTGCCGATCGGCACGAAGACCGCAAAGGCGAGCTGTCCCCCGGGGATCTTGGCCTCACCGACCGCACCGGAGAGGCGCAGGGCCCCGGCATTGACGGTGAGCTGGTCGCTCGCCGCGCCCGAGTTCAGGGTCACGCGCTTCGAGGTGCTGACGAAGCCGTAGGTGACGTTGGCGAGGTAGCTGCCGGGCGGCAGGCGGAAGGTCGGCTGCGCCTCCTCGGAGCGGGCCAGCACCACCGGCTTGCCGCCCTCCGGCCGGTCCTCGTAGATCCGCCAGGTGACGCCGCCGCGCAGGGGACGGGCTTCGCTGGTCAGCACCGCCCGCAGGGACAGGCTCGCCTCGGCGGGGGCCGATGCCGGAGGCGGCCCCTGCGTCACGCCTTGGGCGCCCACGCCCTGAGGAAGGCCGGCCGGTGCCATCCCGGGCGCTTGGGCCAGGGCAGGAGGTTGCGCCAGGGCGGGGCTTGCCGCGAGCGCCAGCGCCAGGGCCTTACCGAACCGCCGTCTCGCCCGCGTCATCGTCCCTCGCCAGCAATTCGCTCGCCGCCGCCACCAGGTTGTCGACCGAGAGCGGACGGAACTTGAACTCGACGACGTGCTTGCCCGCCGGCACCTCGACCCCGCGGAAGAGCAGGTTGGTGCGCAGGATCGGGCGGCGGGCACCGTCGACCCGGGCCTGCCAGCCCGGATAGAAGATGTCGTGCAGCACCAGCACGCTGTCGCGGTCGGTCTCGACCTCCACGGTGACGATATTGCGGCGATAGGCGAGGATCGTCGCCGTGCCCTTGGCAGCGGTCACCGGCGCCGCCGGGTCCTTGAGGCCGAACTCGCCGGTGATCTTCGGCACGCTGTCCTTGTCGACGAGGGCGGTGTCGTTGCCCTCGAAGTCCGGCAGTTCGTCCTGGTCGAGCACGCTCTCGGAATCGACCGGGACGAGGCGAGTCGCCAGATAGGCCCGGGGCTTGGCCGGATCGAGGCGGTAGATCCACATCTCGCCCGAGCCGTAGAGGAGCTTGGCGCCGGTGAGCTGCGGGAAGTGCTTCGGGAGCCGCTCGGCCGGGCGGTCGAGGACGAGGTATTCCAGGCCGAGCAGGCTCGCGAGCCGCGAGCGATAGCCGCGGAACAGCCCGGGGAACTGGCGCAGGTTCGGGTCGGCGGCGTTCTCGCCGGGGCCGATGGCCCGCTCGTAATCGGCCAGCCGCAACGGGTTGTAGCCGATCGTGTCCTCGAGCCCGAGCACCATCGAGGCGTTCTGCCAGGCGCCGCCGAGGCCCAGGATCTCGACCCGCGGATGCTCGCCCTTGGCGTGGCGGGCGTCCAGCTCGGCCTTGAGCAGCGTCAGGCCCTGGAGCTGCTCCGGCGGCAGTTTCTGGAACACCGCGTAGCGGCCGGCCGGCTCGGCGTTGAGGGAGTTGCCGGCATTGCGCCAGATCAGCTCGGCGCCCAGCACGGCCACCAGGCCGGCGGCGGCCAGCGCCCGGCGGCGGGGTGCCACCCGCAGCATCACCATCATGGCGGCGAGTGCGATGCCGGTGCCGATCAGCCCGTCGCGCAGCGCATCCGGCAGATGCTGGACCCGAGCGGCGTAGCGGTAGGAGACCCACAGAATCCCCGCCAGGATGGCGAGCGCCGCGCCCGGCAGGGCGAGGCGTGCGGCGCGCGCGACGCCCGCCGTGCCGGGGAACAGCCGGGGGGCACCCTCGGTGACGTAACGGTGGACGAGGTAGCCGGCGGTGAGCGCGAGCCCGATATTGATCAGGAAGGTGGCGTCGGCCGGCCGGCGGTAGAGATCGACCCCCGGGACATGGTCGAAGACCGGCGCGAAGAGCGGGGTGTAGCGCCCGAGCGCGTACAGGATGGCGGCGCCGAGCACGATGACGGGATAGCGGATCTCCCGGGCGGCGAGGCGCCCGCCCGCGATGCCGTGCCAGAGGATCAGCACGGCCGGCAGGGTCCCGGCGAAGAGGTAGTTCACCGCCCGGTCGGTCCAGGTATTGCCGTCCATCGATTTCCAGTCCGGACCCCAGTAATCGTAGGTCCAGCGCAGGGAGCCGAACACGTCGGCGAACAGCGCGGTGGCGAAGCTCGACGGTGGCAGCGAGCCCATGGCGGCCGTGCCGTAGCCGAAGGACGGCCGGGTCGAGGTCATCAGGAACTGCATGGTGAGGAGCGAGGGCACGGCCAGCAGCGCACCGCCCACCACCCCCATCACGGCGAGCATGCCGATCCGCGCGCGCAGATACGCCAGCGGCGCCGGGGCCGTCAGGATGGCATGGGCCGCGACGCCGATCAGGCTCAGGCCGCACAGGAAGGCGACCTGGTCGCGCCCCACCGTCATCACGGCAGCCACCACCGCGAAGGCGAGCCCGAAAGCGTAGGAGCGGCGCGCCAGCGCCTCCTCGAGCAGCCACCAGGCGAGCGGCACGAAGCCGTAGGAGATGATCATGCCGGTATGCTGGAGCCGGGCGGAGGCCGAGCCGCCGAGCACGAACACCATCGCGGCCGCCACTGCCCCGGCCGGATGCCAGCCCCGGCGGCGGAACAGCAGCAGCGTCGCCACCGCGCCGGGAAGCAGGTGGGCGAACACCACCGCGTCGAACAGCTCCATCGACGGGGACGGGTCCAGCCACGCGAAGAACAGCATGGTCGGGGTGAAGAGGAGCGATTGCGGATCCGCCACCGAGGGATGGCCGGCGAAGTGGTAGGGATTCCAGAGCGGCAATTCGCCGTTGGCAAGGGCGGCGCCGAGATAGCGCAGCATCGGATAGAAGTGGTTCTTCGAATCCCACGGCACCACCGCGCCGGCGAGCGGCCAGACCGCGGCGGCGGCGGCCCAGAACAGCATCACGGCGGCGAGCGCCAGCCAGAAGTCCCGGGAACTCCAGGCGTGGGCGGGTGATGCCGGGAAGAGGGGGGCGGGGGAGCGCGTCATGATGCGGTCGGCGTCCTCGGCACCGGCTCTCCCGGCGCAGGGCTTCTCGTCGCGCCCGGCCGTGGCCGTCCGGGGCGGAATGGTGCTTAAAGGGAGCATCGGGGCGCCAGCATGGCAGCCTGTCGTTCCGTCCGCCCGCTATAGCTCAAGCCACTGAAGCCGAGATGAACGCAACCCTCGACCTTCTCCGCACCCGCCGCTCGGTGCCGCCCGTGCAGCTTGCCGGTCCCGGCCCGTCCCCGGACGACCTGGACACGATCCTCGCCGCCGCCTCGCGGGTGCCGGATCACGGCAAGCTCGCGCCCTGGCGCTTCATCCTCATCGAGGGCGAGGGGCAGGCCCGCATCGGCCGCGTCGTGGCCGAGACCTACCGGGCCGACCATCCGGAGGCCGACGACAAGCGCCTCGCCCTCGAGGCCGGGCGCCTCGCCCTCGCGCCGCTGGTGATCGCCGTGGTGTCGCGGGCCGGCCCGCACGTGAAGATCCCCGACTGGGAGCAGGTGCTCTCGGCGGGCGCCGTGTGCATGACCCTGATCGTGGCCGCCAACGCGCTCGGCTTCCGCACGGCCTGGCTCACCGAGTGGATGGCCTATGACCGCCGGGTGCTGGACGCCCTCGGCCTCGATCCGGCCGAGCGCCTGGCGGGCTTCGTCCATATCGGCCGCGCCGGCGAGACGCCGCCCGACCGGCCGCGGCCGGCGCTCTCCGAGATCGTCACGCGCTACTGAGCGCGGGCAGGCTGGCGCCGGGCCCCGGGGATGCTCTAACTGGCAGCGGACGCTCCGCCTGGCGGATCGCCGCTTGCAGAGCATTCGCTTCCAGAGCATTCCGGGGCCGCCGATGCATTACGACGCCGAGACCCGCACCCTGCCGCACAACCCGTTCAAGGCCCTGGTGGCGCCGCGCCCGATCGGCTGGGTCAGCGCGCTGAGCGCCGCGGGCCAACTGAACCTCTCGCCCTACTCGTTCTTCAACGGGATCGGGGACAATCCCGAGATGGTGATGTTCTCCTCCTTCGGCCGCAAGGACGCGCTGACCTTCGCGGAGGAGGGGGGCGAGTTCGTGTGCAGCCTCGCCACCTTCGACACCCGGGAGGGCATGAACCTGTCCTCGGCGCCGCTGCCGCGGGGCGAGAGCGAGTTCGACTTCGCCCATCTCGCCACCGCCCCGTCGCGCAAGGTGCGCCCGCCGCGCGTGGCCGACGCGCCGGCGGCCCTCGAATGCCGATGGCTCCAGACCATCCCGCTCGTGCCGGCCGGCGGAGGCGAGGCGGCGTACTTCATGGTGATCGGCCAGGTGGTGTCGATGTATATCGACGACCGCTTCGTGACGCCGGAGGGCCGGGTCGATACCGGGGCGATGCGGCCGATCATGCGCGGCGGCTATTTCGACTACTTCACGGTCGAATCCGAGAACCGCTTCGAGATGCGCCGCCCGGCGGGCGGGGGCGACGCGCCGAAGCGGTGACGGGGAGCGTCGCGCCACCGGGGTGGCGCGGGGCCGCACACGACGTCTCGCGCGTGAGCGGGGCGGGTCACCAGCGTGTTCGACGGCGGACGGGATTGCGAGACCCTGTCTCGCGAGCCCGAGGACAGGGCCTCGGCGGCGCGCGGGACGCCCTCGCCTTGGCCGCCTTCAACCTTCCTTTACCATAACGCCAGCATCCTGTGGACCGAGAGAGAGCCGGTCCGCGCGTCGCGGTGCCGCTCCACCGGGCCGCCATGTTCCTGTTCAGCAGCACGCCGTCGCAAGGGACTGCCAGCCAAGGGGTCAATGCCCAGGCGACCGGCCGCGCCGCCTCGGGCAACCCGGTGATCGACGCGATCCGCCAGGGCGCCGAGAAGACCGGTGCCGCCTTCGACTACCTGCTCTCGACCGCGCAACGCGAATCGAGCCTCAACCCGAGCGCCAAGGCCGGGTCCTCCTCCGCCACCGGCCTGTTCCAGTTCATCGAGCAGACCTGGCTCGGGGTGATGAAGCAGGACGGCCCAGAGCTCGGCCTCGGCTCCTATGCCGACGCGATCACCGCCCGCTCGTCGGGCGGCTACACGGTGAGCG
>NZ_LABX01000135.1 GCF_001043915.1 Methylobacterium aquaticum
CCCCGGCCGGGCCCGCCCCGACGCCGGGCGCGTCGAGGGCCGAGCCGGACGCCGCCTCGGCGGCGCGGACCACGTTCTCCGGCTCGCCTCGCGCGAGATGCGCGGTGGCGGCCGTGGCGGCGTCGCGGGCCGGGTCGTTGCCGGCGGCCTGCGCGGGGCCGGTGGCGCCCGCGGCGCGGGCCGTGTCTTTCGTGACCTTCATGGAGACCTCAGGTGTGTTGAAGCGGGCGGGCCGCGCGGGCCCCGGCGGCTGGCGTCAGGCCAGCCAGGGCACCACGAGGACTTCCGCCGACCCCTTCCAGGTGTTCGTCGCGCCCATGGCGTCGAAGTCGTTGACGACGAGCTTGCGGGCCGCGCCTTCGAGCTGGGGCGGCACCACGAGCAGATTGCCGTTGATGCCGAGCGGCCGGCCGTAATCGCCCTTCATCGTCGAGAGACCGACGCGGGCCGCCTCGTAATGCGCGGCGTCGAGGGTCTGCCGCGAGCCCCAGGCGAGCTGCGGGAAGCCGAAGCCGACGTTGCACCGGCCGTCCGTGCCGTACCGGTACTCCCGGCGGTTGAAGACGGCCTCGTCGGTCGGCGCATCCATCCGGGTCAGCTCGAACGGGCGGCGCGACTGGTAGATGATCGGCTTGATCGCCCGGGTGGTGTCCATCAGGAACCACGCCGTGCCGTTGCCGCCGTCGGTGTTGGCGAACGACACGGTGTTGCCGGCGGCATCGAGCACCGGGTGATCGGTGTCGAAAAAGAACTGGCCGTCGAAGCAGTTCGTCGAGAAGCCTGCCAGCAGCAGTGCCCAGACCAGTTCGTCGGGGAAGGTGGCACTCGCCCGGCCGAATTCCTGGAACAGCGGAGCGTAGATGCCCAGGTTGTCGTCGTCGATGTCGTCGCGCAGGACCGCGATCGTGCTCTCGAACGAGCGGTTGCGGATCGTGTAGCCCTGGGTCGCCAGGTTCTGGACGACGCGGTCGCCGATCCACTCGCGGATGCGCGGCAGCTGGCCGAGCCATCCGTATTCGTTCGAGCGGGTCGAGGACGGCACAGTCTGGGCGACGCGGGTGTAGAGCGGCGAGACGCCGGTGAAGCCACCCTGAAACGCGGTCGAGAACGACGTGTAGAGGGTGCGGAGGTTCGCGGAATTCACGAGCATGTGCGGGCGTCCTCAGGCGAAGCGGACCCAGACGCCCTGGGCGTCGACGTCGAAGATCGTCCCGGCCACGGGCCGGGCGTTGCTGTTGCTGGTCTTCGCCACGGTCTGGTCGTCGACCACGTAGGCGGGCTGGCCGATGTCGGTGAGCGCGATCGCGTCGGCAGCGGCCGAGTTGGCGAAGCGGTAGATGCCGGGCTCGGCCCGAACCCGGATGTCGCCGTCGGCGCCGGACCGGTTGTCGGCGCGCGCCTTGGTGATGCCGATGACCCGATGGGCCGCCACGGCGGCGGCCGGGACGGCGAGGCCGGTGGCGTCGATCGCCACCATGCCACCCTGCCAGATGACGACGCCGCCTTTGACCGGCGGCTCCCGGGTCGAGCCCGGACGCTGGACGGTGGCGAGGCGGTCTGCGGTGAGCGCGGCCATCACAGCACCCCTTCACGCTCGGCCTGCGCGGCCTTGGTCTTGCGGTAGGCCTCCGGGTCGATCCCCATCAGGGAGATCACCTTCATCTCCTCCGGATCGAGGCCGGCCGCGGGCGTCGTCTCGCCGGGCTTCGGCGGCGGCAGGACGCTCGCGCCGCTGCGGCCGTGGAGCGCTGGCATCGCGCCGATCTCCTTCTCGACGGCAGTCGGGTCGGCCATGTGCCGGGCGATGTAGTGGTCCCGCATCTGCGCCGGCGCCGCGATCCGGCCGGCCTTGATGGCGGTGTCGACGAACAGCTCCGCCTTCTCCTTCGCGCGGTCGGTCTGGAGGGTGGAGAGCTGCTGCTGGAGCGCGGTGACGGCCGCGGCCGGCACGACCTTCGCCGGGTCCTGGAGCGCCTGCACCGCCTGGAGCACAGCGCCGCCGTCGGCGGTCTCGGCCAGGCCGACCGCCTTTGCGATTGGGGCGAGCTGCGCCGACTGCGTCGCGACGGCGCCCATCTTGGCCTCCAGCGCCGCCCAGATCGCGGCCTCGTCGGCCGTATCGGGCAGCCCCAGCAGCGTGCGTAGTTTCGTGGTCCAGTCCATGGAGGCTCCCGCCTGGTGGAGCGCGGCCAGGCCGCGCAGGTTGGGTGCGTTGACGAGGGAGGCGCGAAGGACGCCCGTGACGGTCCCGTCCTTCGCGTGGAGGATCACCGGCGAGATGTGCCGGTATGCCTTGCCCCCGACGAGCCGCCGGCCGTGGGCGGTCCACTCGACCTGCCCCCAAAGCCCGTCGTCGCGGGACTGGAGCCCGACGATCCAGCCGCGGGCGGGCGCCGGCTCGCCGCGGGGCGCGGCGAGGTCCGTCGAGTGGTTCTCGTCGAGGGGAAGGCGGGCGCCACCATTGAGGCTGAGGGCGATCAGCGCCGCCGGGTCGGCGACCCGGTAGGGGCCGCGCCCGTCGACCGTGCGGATCTCGCCGGCCGGCAGGAGGTGGATCCAGTCCGGCACCGCGCCGTCGGCGGCGAGCGCCGGCAGCGGCAAGGCGGCGCAGAGCGCGGTGGTCGGGGAGATGGCGGGCCGGGTCGACATGCCGGCACCATTCCGGATGGGCCGGTTTGCATCCCCGATGAAGTCTTGCAGGGGCAGACGTCCCGGTCGGGGCTCACGCGCCCGGTACCCTGCCGCGCAGGATCGCCGTTAAAGCACAAATTCAACGCCAGGACGGGCGCGATCGACCCGGAGGCTACTCGGCTGCGGTCAAGCCGGGAAGGCCGCTCCTGGGCCATCCTGCCAGGTTGCGGAAAATCGGCCACGGCGCCACATTGGCACCGGTCGCCATGACGGTCGGATAATCGCAGCCCGACCCGGTGAGCCCGCCCCGGCAGCGGGATATCGCGAGGGGATGTCGCGTACCCCCATGGCGACCGCTCACAGCGCCCCGCTCAGGACGACATAGGCCCCCGGGTTCGACAGCTGCACCGCCTCGACCATGCCGGCCGAAACGATGACGTTCATCGGGATCGCGGCGCGGGGACCGCCCCCGGGTGGCCGGACACCGACCGGCACATCGACCCGCACCACGAGCTTGCCGCTCCGCGCGTCCCCGGGCACGTCGAAGACATACAGCAACTCGCCGCCCCGTCGGTCCAGGAGCACGGCACGCGGCGCCGCCAGCAGCTCCGGCATCCGGCGCAGCACATCCACCGGGACCGCCTTGCCAGCCGCCGTCTTCTCGGGCCGCACCAGGTGCCCGGCCCGCTGCATCTGCATGGTGATGGCGCCGCTCGCCGGCTCGACACCATGGGCCGCCAGGCCGTCCAGGGTGGCGCGGTCCATCGCCCCCACCGTGAAGGTGGCCTGCTCCAGACGCAGCCCGCTGGCCGCCTTGTCGAACCACGCCCCGAACTCGTCGGCGAGACGCGGTGCCGGCCAGCTCGGATCGGCGGCGGCCGCCGCCGCCAGCCGAGGCGGAGCGGCGGCCAGCTTGTCGGCCAGAACCGAGGCGCGCCAGCCTGCCTTGCCGGGATTGTAACCCCAGCCCGGGTCGATGCCGTCCGGCACCCGCGTCACCTCGCCGGTGCGGGTGTTGGCATAAGTCCGCCAGGTATCCGGCGGGGGCGCGGTCTTCAGCTCGCCCCTCATCTGGGCGAAGTCGCGCAGGCTCAGTGATTGCAGCGTGCAGCGGCAGCCCCAGCCGCAGGGCGGCGCCCAGGTGTCCCAGAACGGATCGTCGATCGGGAGCGCGACGTTGTGGCGAAGCGCGTGCGCCGGCCGGACCCGACCGTCGAGGACCGCGACGTAGCGCAGGATCGGCCGGGCGGTGCGGTTGCGCTCGAACTGCGCCCAGTGCCCGGCGGCGTAGCTGACCCGGAGATTGGTGTCGAAGATGGTCCGGAGCCGCCTGATGCTCCCGAGCTGCGCTACCCGAACCTCGCCGGTCGCCGGGTCCGTGACCTCCTTGCGCCCCCACCAGCCCTTCGCTTCGAGCGTCGGCCTCAGGTCGCGCGCGAAATCCTGGAGGGTGCGGCCCTCGGCGAGGGCCTGGGCCGCCCCCTCGTAGACATCACGCAGGATGTCGAACCCGGTGCTCTTCGCCACCGTGAAGGCGCGGGCATGCTCCGCCGCCGACAGGTCGCGCCAGTCGAAGGTCGGCTCCAGGCTCTGGCCGCGAACCGCGAGGGCGGCGATGGCCTCGGCCGGCGGCAGCGGTGCGATCGTCGCCTGCGGCACGGGTCAGGCCCGGTCGGAGAGCGGCTGGTTCGTCTCGCCGGCGAGCCGGGCCGAGAAGGCGGCCCGGGCCAGGGTCTCGGCGAGCGTCGTCACGTCCATGCCCGCGAGGTGGCGCGCCAGGATGTCTTCCACCTCCGCGAGCGAGGCCGCTCCGGCGAGCTTGTGATCCAGGCCGGCGATCATCGGGGCGACCATCCGCTCCCAGCCCTCGTCGGCCAGGATGGCGTCGATCCCCACGTCCACCGCATCCCGCGGCGGGGCGACAGCCCCCTTTATGGCGGCGTTGAAGGCCGCTTGAAGGGCAGGTGAAATCCCCGGCGCCGGCAGGGCCGGCGGCGCGCCCGGCAGCCCGGGGATCGCAGGCAGCGGCGCGGCGGCCGGCGCGGTCAGCACGTCGGCGCCCTTGTCGGGATCCGGAAAGCCGAGCATGTCGCGCACGTCGCTGACCTGGACCCGCAGGCCCATCGGCACCAGGTCCTTCAGGGCCGTCGCCGTGGCCGTGATGTCCTTCGTGTCCTCGCGCCCGATGCGCAGGCGCGGGTACGGACCGCCCGGACCGAATTGCAGGTCGATCCACGGCCGGATCAAATCCCTGTTGAGCACTGCGGAGAGCGAGCGCGCGTCGGCCCGCTCGATGTCCTCCTGGACCTGGCGGTGCTCCTGGCCGACCGCGTGGCCGCCGGCGATGGCGTCCGTGGTGGCGGTCTGGCCGAGCACGCCCTTGGAGATCTGCTGATCGAGCCAGTCGGCGCGCTCCCGGTAGAGGGTCGCGTTCGTGGCGGCCGACTTCATCTCCACGAACTCGATCGTCATGGAGGCGGGGATGATCGCCGCACAGTCGCCGGCGATGTTGGCGACCGCGTTGAACAGAACATCCTTCTCGGGTTCGGTCGCGTTCGGCTCGTACTTCCCCACCCGGATCGGCTGGCCGTAGGTCTGGGTGAAGATGGCCCAGTCCCGCAGCACGAACGTCTTGAACATCCACCCCCAGGCGGCGAGCCGGGCGAGGCCGGAGCGGATCGGTAGGCCCGATTTCGCGGAGATCCTGGCGTGGATGAACTTCGCCGGGTCGAGCGGCACGTCCCCCATCTCGGTCCGCAGCAGCGGCGTGCGGCCGTCGATGCGGTCGAACACGAACCAGCGCGGGTCGCGCCACTCCAGCCGCCGCGGTTCCCACTGCCCGGCCGAGGTGTCCCAGATGATCTCGGTGTAGCTGACGCCCTTCCCGATCGCGTCGAGGATGTCGAACAGCTCCTCGTGCAGCTCGTCGCGCTGGAGCCAGGATCGGATCGTGTCGGCCTTCTGGACGTCGAGCGGATCGTCCGAGGCGGCGTCGACCTGGATCGGGAGCTGCGCCACGCTGCGCTTCCGGGTGCCGAGCACGCCGACGTAGTGGAGGTCCCGTTCCTCCACCAGCTCGGCCAGCTCCAGGTACCGCTCCGGCAAACCCTGATCGGCCTCGCGAAGGATCGTCGCCACCCGGCCGGGCGTGAGGCCGTCGGACGGATACCCGGCGAGCACGCTGCGCACGCCGCTGAGGGTCGGCCCGGCGACGTCCTGGGTCAATACCTCGCGGCGCACCGGCCGACCGTCGGGGCCGAGGATGACGGGATGCGTGTCGGCCATGGTCTAGAACCCTCCCCGCAGCCGGGCACCCAGCGGCCGGCGCACCATCCGGTCCGGCCGATCGTCCTCGTAATCCTCGACCCGCTGCACCATCGCGTCGCGGGCCGAGCCGTGCCGTGCGGTGGCGTCGCCGACGGCCCGGTAGGCGTATTCCATCACCGGCCCGCCGGCGGCATGGATGGCGAGGAACATGGCCCAGGTGCGGTCGGCGTGATCCTCGTCGCGCTCGGCCACGAAGCGCGGCGCACCGGTGGCGGAGGCGACGCGCCGGAGCTTGTGCAGGTCGGCCCGGAGCGCCGGATCGCCCTCGCGGATGCGGACGGTCCGATCCTCGAACGCTTCCTTGCCCGAGGTCGCCATGATGAGCTTCGAGCCGGTGGTGAACAGCACGCCCTCGACGAGGCCGCCGTAGCGCCGTTGCGCGTCCTCGACCACCTTCTCACCCATGCCGGTCTGGTCGACGCAGGCTCGCGCGACCCGGTAGCGGCGCATGACGTCGTCGAAGGCGTTGTCCATCTCGGCGAAACTCGCCCTCTTCTGTTCGATGCGCTCGCGGTCCCAGAGCACGTCGCCGACCTGCTCCAGCACCTGGATCACGTGGAGGTCGTTGCGCCGGCCGATGTCGCGGCCGACGTAGACGGGGTTGCCCTGGTAGCCCTCGGGATCGCCGGCGCCGGCATCCTCGCACGACGAGATCAGGTCGTAGGACAGCCAGGCGCTCGCCTCGTCGAGCCATTTGAGCTCGAATTCCTGCGACCAGGCGTCATCGTCGCCGATGCCCTCGCGCAGAGCTTCGATGTCGCGCGGCAGGCCGTTGGCGACGGCCGTGTAGATGTCGACGGTATGCCGTGACCAGCGATCATCCTTCCCAGTCATCAGCTCGTAGAACTTGTTGCCCTTGCCGTTCGGCGTCGAGGTCACCCGGAGCCTGAAGCCAGCCGAGATCACCGGGAACAGGGCTTTCCAGATCGTTCCGCTATCCTTGTGGAACGCGAATTCGTCGAGGAAGACGTTGGCCGAGAAGCCGCGGGCAGTGTCGGGGTTGGCCGGCAGCGCCGTGATCTTCGAGCCGCCCGGAAGCGTGACTTCCAACGCCTTGAAGCTCCCCGTCTCGCCCTGCCAGTCGAACTCGGCCGCCTCGAAGGCGAGGTTGTAGGCCGCGGCGTGGCGCTTCACGCCCTCGTTCATCGCCTCGGAGGCCTGGCGCTCGCCGCGCGACAGGATCACCCAGCGCTCGCGCCGGCCCTCGACAGAGGCGGCAAAGCAGCTGTCGACGATCTCCAGCGTGGTCGTGAAAGTCTTGCCGGTCTGGCGGGCGAACATCCCGATCTTGAACCGGGCGGGGTCACGCAGCCAGTCGAGCTGGTAGGCGTGGAGCGGAACCGCGATCATCAGTCGAAGATCCCGTAGACGTCCTGGCGGATTTTCTTCAGCACCGCCTGCGGATCGACCACACCACCAGCGCCCGCCACCTGGCCGACGGCCGCCTCCGCCGCCTTCATCAGCTTCGCCTTGGCGTCGGCCTCGATCTGGCGCCGGCGATCGGCGGAGATCTTCTGCGCGCTGACGGTGGCCTGGAAGGCGCGGGCCAGCTCCATCGTGCCCTTCGTGCCGAGGTCGCCGCCGCCGGTGTTCACGAGGTCGATGATGAGGGTCTTGATGAACTCGCCGAGCACGATGGTGTTCTCGTCGACGTCGCTCGCCGTGAACTGGCTGGCGACGCCCTCGAACATCGCTCGCGCCTCCTGCATCCGGCGCTGGGCTGCCGCCTTCGTGACGGAGTAGCGGCTGAAGGCGCTCTTCGAGATGCCGTCCAGCCCCTTCGCCTCAAGGCGGTCGTTCAGCTCGAACAGGATGTCGGCTTGCGTGCGCGAGCGCATCGCCAGCTGCTGCGTCGCCCAGGCGATGTCGTCGCCGGCCTCTTCCGGCAACAGGTCGATCGAGGACAGCCGGCGGCGCTCGGCCATGTCAGACCCCCGCGGACGGCCGGGCGATGCCCTCGATCACGCTGCGCCGGAGCACGTGGTCGATCCCGGCCGGCGAGATCGCGGCGATCAGCACCGATCCCGCCGTCGTCAGCTTCACGGCGCCCAGCTCCTCCATCTTGCGCAGCTGCGTGCGCAGCCAGTCGCGCGAGCGGTTGTGGCCGAACGCCTCGATCACGCTGTGAAGGATCGTCTCGTTGAGGGTGTAGTTCGTCTGCGACGCCAGCTCCTTCAGCATGACGAGCCGCGCGTCCTCTTCCATGTGGCGCGAAAAATCCGGCTTGCTCATGATCTCCCCTCGGTCCCCTTGGCGTTGACGATGGCCTCTGCGGTGGACCGCAGGAGGAAGTCCTCGATCCGCCCGACGGAGCGGCTGGTGGCCGCGGCGCTGCTGACGAGACCCTTCATCTCGCCGCGCATCTCCGCCACGGACATCGAGAGCGCGTTCACGCTGTCCTTCGTAGCGAGCCCGGACACGACCATCCGGACGTTGCGCAGGTCGTGGTCAGCCTGGTTCTGCTTGCGCTCCACCTCTTCGAGGCGGTGGCGCACGTCGTCCCACCGCGCATCGGCCGCTTTGCTGGGGCGCGGGTTGCGCGGGACCAGGAGGGCCAGCAGGAACAGCGCCGCCACGAACACGCCGACGCCGGCGGAGATCCAGACATCCTCGACTGCCCCGGTCATGGCTCACCCCCGATCGCGTCGGTATCGATCGCATCGGGGGCAACGCGCCCCTCGCGCACCTGGCGCAGCAGATCGATCGCCTTGCGCAGCTGCACGCGCATCAGCGCGACGTGGGCCTGGACCTCGGACATCTCCTGGATCAGCACCTCTTCCCGGTGCATCAGGCGCTCGACCTGCTCCAGGAGGCGCTTCTGGAACTCGGCCTGCTGCTGCGCCGTCCGGGCGTCGTTGAACAGGCCCTGCGACCGCGCGAAGACGATGAGCGCCAGGCACAGGCCGACGATGATCGCGGCGAGGATGGCGCCGATCGGCCCGGTCGCCTCGACGATCCGGATGAGCGGGCCGATGGCGATCTCCACCTAGACCGCCTTCCTGGGCAGGCCCGCGATGTAGATGCCGCCGCACAGGGCGCCGACGCCGACGATGCAGTAGGCGAGCACGCCCGTGGTCATCTCGACCCGGAACAGGCTGAGCGAGACGGAGATCCAGATCCAGGCCGAGAGCAGGCAGGCGCCGACCCGCAGCGAGCGCCAGTACGGCCGCAGGCAGCCCGCCGCATGGGTGAGGGTGAGCAGCAGGAAGAAGCCGATCCAGATCTCGTCGTGCAGCCACTGCATCCCGACGAACTGGCCGCGATCGAACATCTCGGGCTTGCCGAGCATCATCCCGCCCCAGCCGGCCGCGAACAGGCAGAGGCCGAGGTCGAGCCCCGGGGCCCACGGTCCGAATAGCCACTCCACGAACCTCACGAGGGGAGTGACCGCCCCTGCCGCCGTGCGCCTCACCAGCCCCTCCGTGAACTCGTCGTCGTTCAGAACAACCGCACCCACACCAACCTCCACGCACGGCCAACGGTGGCCGATCCCTCACACGTCGCCCGGAAACCGGACCCCCTCGGCGCCTTGCTCGACCGCCTCGACGGCCGCCACCTCCAGCAGCCGGTGGGCCGGGGTGGTGCCGTCCTCGTCCTCGCGCGCCAGCTCGGCGACGACGGCGCGGGCGAAGGCGTACTCGTCGGTAAAGCTGCCCTCGGGCGGGAAGGTGTCCCCGGCGGCAACCGCAGCGCACAGCGCCGAGACGCCGATCGTCATGGTCACCACGCCGCCGACGATCTCGACCTTGAGCGGAAGATCCTTGTTCGCCACGAGGCCCACCTTCGATTGCTCCTGGCCGGGCGCCGAAGGCGCCAAGGCTCTCGTGATGGTCGTCACGCCGTCGGTGATGGCGATCACTGCGGGCGCATCCTTGTTCGCCATGGCGGTCACCGCTTCCCGATGGTCTTGGTCGCCGCGATCCGTCCGACGATGACCATGACCGTGCCGGCGAGCGCGGCGGCGGCCGAGACGAAGGCGGTGGTCTGGTCGATCAGCACCGACTGCGTGGCGGCGTCGATCTGGTAGCCGGCCGCGGCGAGGCCGAAGCCCGCAAGGCCGATGCCCGCACCGATGATCGTCTTCGACGCCCACCACGGCTTGCTCTCGCCCCCGACGAGGGGCGCGTTGTCCTGATCCATGTCGTGCTCCTGCGGGATGCCGCGTCAGGCGGCCATGGGGAGGTCGAGCGCCTGGCCGGCGAGCGGGTACATCGCGATCTGCGGGGCGGCGTTGGCGCGCGCGAGCCAGGCCGCCATTGCGGCACGGGTGGCGGGACCGACGCGGCCATCCACGGTCAGGCCGACGTCGGCCTGGAAGGCGCGCACCGCCTTCTCGGTCAGGGGGCCGAAGTCGCCGTCGTCCGAACCGGCCTTCAGCCAGCCGAGCCGCATCAGGTCGACCTGAAGCGCGCGCACGCCCTCCGGATGGGCCGAGCCGCGGGCGAGTACGACCCCGACGGCCTCGTCACCGTCGCTCGCGAGCGCGATGCCGTAGTGACCGGTCTCGAACAGAGTGCGCTCCGCCGCCCGGCGGCACACCAAGCCCGACATCACCTTGCCGGCCGCCTTGTTCCAGAGCGGGAAGGCGGCGCCGGCATCGAGCCAGCGGCCAGCGTTGATGTGGCGGACGATTGAGGAGTTGGCGAAGTTCTTCGGGCCGATGTTGAAGATCAGCGACGAGCATGCATCGAACTGAGCTTGCTTCAACGGCCGCTTCACAGCCTTCACGATCCAGGCCTCGAACGCTCGGAGGTCGCTCGCCAGGATCTCGAATGCCTTGGTCCTGGTGATGACCATTTGAGGCGTGACCTGCGGATGGCCGGCCGCCGAGGTGTGCCCGATGCCGATGGTCCACGGCGCGCCGCCGGTGGCGGGATCGGGATAGGCGCGGAGCACCACCCCCTCGAAGGAGGAGATGAACAGCTCTCCGTTGTCCGATGTCTGCATGTTCGCCTCGCCGGGCCGATCCCGTGTCGAGGGCGACAATCGCAGGGACGCGATGCGGTCTACCTGCTGAAAAATTTCAGGGGGAACGGCTACTCGCCGAAGAGATCGCCCTGATCGTCTTGACGGCCACCGCCTTCGCGACTGCGCAGATTGTAGATCGTGCGCTCGGTCAAGCCGGAAACTCGTGCAGCCTGCGTGACGCTCGCCCCTTCGTCCAGAGCCTGCCGTGCCACGCGACGCGCATTCTGGACGGTTCCGGTGAGGCCGAGCGGGATCAGGACATTCTCACCCGCGTACATCTTGGCGACCTGACGCGCCGCCTCGACCCCGATCAGCTCGGCCAGCCAGTGCCCCTCCGCCACCCGGCGCGGCACGTAGATCCGCGTGCCGCCCCGGGCCTGCGCCAGCTTGAGCGCCGCCGTCACGCCGGCAGCGTCAGCGATGGTGCGCAGGACGGGAGGCAGGCCGAGCTTGCCGACCGGGGTCGCCATCAGAGCACCTGCGCGGGCGGATCAGGAAAGAGGTCCATCTGCCCCCGCCCCCCCCGGCGAGCACCCTCGGGCCTAAGTTCTTCCGGGGCTATCGGCTCCCACCGGATCAGCGTGCCGGAGAAGACCAGCACGCCCGGGTGCCGGTCGCGCCAGAACATCGTCATGGCGGCCCAATCGCAGAACCCGTCGCTCCAGGCGAATGCATCGAGGTCGGCCAGGGCGGTGTGCTTGACGTGGGGCAGGATCACGACGCCTGCGTCCAGGTCGAGCTGGATAGGCCACACAACCTCGCACCGCGGGGCGGCGATCAACTGGCAATATTGGGTCCGCTGGCCCTGATAGAGCTGCACCAGCTCGCCCGGTCGGGCATGGCGGGAGCGACCTGCCCTGTCGGCCCTGATAGTGTGGCGCTTGTTGTTGGCCCGGATCGCCGGCACGAAGCGCTTCTGGAAGTTATAGGCGACCATCGGCGCCTCCCAGCGGCTCGGTGCGCTCCCAGGCCTCCAGGCCGTCGTGCTCCGGGTCGATCGCAGCCCGAACCTCGGGGTGCCGGAACCAGCCCGGGCACGTGAGGCAAAGCGCGCAGAGGGGCGGGGTCGGCACCGCGGTGGCGCCGATCGCCACGATATGCCGGCCGCACTCGCAGCAGTCGAATTCAGCGCTCATGGGAACCTCGCCCTGACCATCGGGTGGGCCGCCCCCCCCCGGAGACCGGCGGCGGGGCGGTTGCGGGTCTCGACCTGACTGGCCGCCAGCTTACGCCAGGTGCGGCGCTGCCGGGTCTCCGGCGGCGGCGGGGCGGGCTGAGACGCAGCGAGCTTAGCGATCGCCGCCTCCAGATCGGCGGCGAGCCGAGCGTTGTCCGCCTCCAGCTCGGCGACCTGGGCGGCGAGCGCGGCCGTGTCGGCCTCGGGCTCCTCCATGTCGGCGGCGACCCGGGCGAGATGGTCGGCATCCTGCGCGGCGAGCACGAAGCCCTCGCCGTGGCGGTTGCGGATCTTCACGGCCACGTCGACGGAACGGAGCTTCTTCCGGATCTTGCAGACGAACACGTCGACGATCTTCGGCTCGACGTCGGGCTCCAGGCCGTAGAGGGCGACCATCAGGCGGGACCTAGAGACGACGTTTCCGCGCGCCCGCACCAGCGTTCCGACGAGCCGCGCCTCCTTCGGGGTCAGCCCCCACTCGGCCGGGTAGAGCGGAGTGCTCTCGGCCGCCTCCCGGTACTGGCGGACCTGCTCCTCCAGGAGGTCGATCTGGTCGCGCATCCCGCGCACGATGTGGGGCGAGACGCCCTCGTCGAGGCAGTGGGCGAGCTTATTCATCGTCGCCTCCCGCCGCCGAGCGGGCGCGGATCAGGACGCCCAGCGCGTTCGAGATCCGGATGAGATCGTCCATGGTCAGGTCGCGATCGGCGATCGACGCCAGCCGGGAACGGTCACGGTGCAGCAGCTCGCCTGCGTACTCGCGCAGGCCGTCGTCGCCGGCCGGGTACGCCTCAACGGCGTCGACGGCGACGGCGCGCCGCCACTGCGCCACCAGCACCGCGCGGAGCTGGGGCAAGCCGGCGGCAGCCTTGCCGGTCGGCCAGTCGACGCCGGCGGCGCGCTCCAGCCAGCCCTTCAGCCCTTCGATCACCATCTGGGCTTGGGCCTGGTCGATCAGGAACCGGGTATGGGTGATGCCCCGATCGCCGAACCGGTCGTCCATCCACGCGTGGAGCGCGGCGTCGCTGCGGTTGCGGATGACGCCGAGGTTCCAGCCGGAGATCCAAAGCGCCTGGAGCTTCGCCGCGAACGGGCCCTCCGCCCGGTCATTCGAGGACGTTTGAAGCCCCCTTAAACGCGAGATCACGGCGTTGGCCTGGGGCTCGGTCAGGTCGCTCGACGAGGCGACGCCGACGCCGGCGAGCAACCCGCGATAGGCCGCCTCGTCGAGGCCGGCGGCCTTCCGGATCGCGTGGATGGTACGGCGCTGGCCTGCCTGGATCGGCCGCGCGGCCGTGACGGATCGTTGTACGGTCACAGGCTCCTCCCGAGATAGCGAGCGACGGCCTCCTCCAGGAGCACCGACACATCGCGGCGCTCGCTCTCCGCCCGCGCGACCAGCTCGGCGACGAGCGGCGAGGTGAAGGCGATGTGCGGGCCGGCCGGCTCGACCGGCATCGGGGCTCCGGCGGCGAGGTAGAGGGAGCGCGCCGAGTGCTGGCGCTTCCTCACGTAGCCACGCGTCACGAGGATCGACACAATCCGGCAGATGTTGCCCTTCGAGGCGACGCCGAGATGGGCGGCGATCTCGTCGTAGCTCGGCGTGGAGCCCGCCTGGAGCCGGTGCCAGATGTAGGCGTAGGCCCGGCTCTGGAGGCCGGTGAGCCCGACGAGGGGGCGGGTGGCGAGGTGGGCGTTCATCGTGCGCCTCCCTGCGGGGTGATGCCGAGGCGGGCGCAGAGCGCTTCCATGTCCCGGGCGCGCATAGCCTGGAAGGCGAGTTGGCGGGCCATGCCGGCGGCGATCGCGCAGACGGCCGCGGTCAGGATGGAGAGGGTCGAGCCCGAGGCCGAGGCCTCGACGGCGAACCCGGCTGCCGCGGCGGCGGCGGCCCATTCGAGGATCACGAGCGAGGCCATTCACGCCACCTCGCGGATCTGCGAGGCCAGCGGCTCGACGGCAAATTCCTCGGGGCCGCGGGGGACCGTGACCCCGAGGACGGTCTCAGCGACGTCACGGGCGGCGAGCATGGCGCTCTTGTCCAGCTCGACCTTCTTCCGCAGGAAGCCTTCGAGCACGCTGATCCGCTCGATCGCCGCGCGCCGATCAGCCGGCCGGCGCTCATCACCGGCACGGGTAGCGTCAGCTTGAGCCACCCGAATGCGCTCCCGTACCGCCTCGATGACGTCCTCGATCTTCATCTTCGGGTGCTTCACCGCGTAGCGCCCCTCGCGCCACAGCACGGTTCCGGTCGCGAGCTGCACCGTCTTCGTGCGCCCACCGTTGGTCAGGCGCTCGCGGTTGGCCGACGCCCAGATCGCCAGCCCTTCGAGGATCACCGTCTGGCGTTCCGCAGAAGCCTTGACGGTCGCAGCGTGCGCCGCCTCCAGCTCGGCGATCACGCCGTCATGCTTCGCCTGGAGAGCCGCTTGGTCGCGCTGGAGCGCGCCGAGCTGGGCGATCATCACCTCCGCCTCGGCGTCGCTCTGCGGCACGGGCAGGTTGGTGCCGGCCGACTTGGTCTTTGCCTTCGCCATGATGGCTGTCCTCTGGATCGGGGAGAGGGCACGGCCGGACGCGCAGCGCCGGCAGCGCGTAGGGGTCAGTCGATGGGGAGGATGCGGAGCGACTTCTTCTCGACCGCGAACACCAGGCCGTCGTCGCACCGAAGGCGGACGTGGGTCGCGGACAGCTCCTGCGTGACCGTGCCGGTGATCTCGTCGCCCCCGTTCGGGTCGACGACGGCGACGCGGACCGGCCGAGCGGTCGACGGGTCGGGGACGAGGGACAGCGTCATGGCGTCGATCATCAGCATCGCGGACCTCCGGTGCGGGGTGGGGG
>NZ_LABX01000136.1 GCF_001043915.1 Methylobacterium aquaticum
GCCGGGGCGGGCGCCTCGGCGGACGGTGCCGCACCGGAGGCGGCGTCGAGGCCGGCGAGGAAGCCTGCCAGCCATGCCCGCTGGAGGGCGGTGGTGGAGCCGAGAGCGGCGTCGAGATGGGCCCGCTCGGCGTCGCCGAAGGGAGCCGTGCGGGGAAGAAGCGCGGAGCGAGACATGCCCGCACAGATGTGCCCGCGGCGCGCCGGAGTCAACCGAAATGTTCTTTTTGAAGAACGCACTTGCGGGAGATCATTGGTATCGCCGTGGCGGCGCTCGGGAGAAGATTATTTCCCCGCCGCCGCGACGGGCTGGACGAACGGGGCCGTCGGGAGCGGCAACGCCGTGGTGCTCTTCACCTTCTCCATGGCGAAGCGCGAGGTGACGTTCTTCAGGGGCAGTACCGCGATCAGGCGCTTGTAGAAGGCGTCGTAGGCCTGCATGTCGGCCACCACGACGCGCAGCATGTAATCCACGTCGCCGGCCATGCGGTAGAATTCCAGCACCTCGGGCATGGCCGAGACGGTGGTGGCGAAGCGCTCCAGCCACTCGCGGGAATGGTCGCTGGTCTCGATCGAGACGAAAACCGTTAACCCTAGTCCCAATTTCACCGGATCCAGCACCGCCACCCGACGGTCGATGACCCCGTCGGCTTCGAGGCGCTGGATGCGCTTCCAGCACGGGGTCTGCGACAGGCCGACGCGCTCCCCGATCTGGGCGATCGACAGGGTGGCGTCGTTCTGGAGCAGGGCCAGGATCTTCAAATCGATGGCATCCACTGCGCGGCTCCGATTCTGGAGAAGATTCTTTCAAGACTGACCCTCGGGCAGGGAACGAATTTTCTGCCGAGTCGTTTGCCGGGTCCGAATATCCCGGGTCGCGGGCGCGAATGCCACGAAAATCACCGGGATCGCAGCCCAGCCATGCCTTGACAGTGTTCGGTATAGCGAACAGTTACCCGGTCACACAAGCAGCCAATCCCGGGCTCTCCATGACCCTTCCCCTCGACCGCGCGGCGCAGGATCTGGCGACGCGTCTGCGTCCCCTCGCCCTGCCGGAGCGCCTTGCGCTGATCGACGCGACGGTGGACGGCCGCCTGGTCTTCACCACCAGCTTCGGCCTGGAGGACCAGGCGCTCACCCACGCGCTCCGCATGGCGAAGTCGCGGGCCGAGATCGTCACCCTCGATACCGGCCGCCTCTTCCCCGAGACCTACGACACCTGGGCCGAGACGGAAGCCGCCTACGGCATCCGCATCCGCGCCTATGCGCCGGAGCGCGAGGCCGAGGAGCGGTTCGTCGCCGAGGCGGGCATCAACGGTTTTCGCCACTCGGTGGCAGCCCGGCAGGCGTGCTGCGGCTTCCGCAAGGTCGAACCCTTGGGCCGGGCGCTCGCCGGCGCCACCGGCTGGCTCACCGGCCTGCGCGCCGGCCAGTCGGCCAACCGCGCCGAGACGCCGCTCGCCGAGGCCGACCATGCCCGCGGGCTCGTCAAGCTCAATCCGATCGCCGACTGGAGCCGCGAGGCTCTGGCCGAGCTGATCCACCGGAACTACGTGCCCTACAACGTGCTGCACGACCGCGGCTTTCCGTCGATCGGCTGCGCGCCCTGCACCCGCGCGGTGAAGGTCGGCGAGCCCGAGCGCGCCGGCCGCTGGTGGTGGGAGCAGGCGGGCAAGCAGGAATGCGGCCTTCACGTCGCCGGCGCTCCTGGCAGCGAGATCCGGCAAGGACAGGAGCCGGCCGCCTTCGAGCCGGCACAGTCGTCCAATACGTCGTCGACAACATCCAACCCGGAGCTGGCCGCATGAGCGCCGCCCTGAAAGTCCGTACCGACGGGCTCGACCGCCTGACCCACCTCCAGCGCCTGGAGGCCGAGAGCATCCACATCATGCGGGAGACGGTCGCCGAGACCGAGAACCCGGTGATGCTGTATTCGATCGGCAAGGATTCCTCGGTGCTGCTGCACCTGGCCCTGAAGGCATTCGCGCCGGGCCGGCTGCCCTTCCCGCTGCTCCACGTCGACACCACCTGGAAGTTCCGCGAGATGATCGCCTTCCGCGATCGGCGCGCGAAGGAACTCGGGCTGGATCTCCTCGTCCACACCAACCTGGACGGGCTTGCCCGCGGCATCGGGCCGGTGAGCCACGGCTCCGAGGTCCATACCGACGTGATGAAGACCCAGGCCCTGCGCCAGGCCCTCGACGCGCACAAGTTCGACGCCGCCTTCGGCGGTGCCCGGCGCGACGAGGAGGCGTCGCGGGCCAAGGAGCGCATCGTCTCCTTGCGCACCGCGCAGCACCGCTGGGACCCGAAGCGCCAGCGCGCCGAGCCCTGGCACCTCTACAACATGCGCAAGCAGCGCGGCGAGTCGTTGCGCGTCTTTCCGCTGTCGAACTGGACCGAGCTGGATGTCTGGCTCTACATCGAGCAGGAGAACATCCCGATCGTGCCGCTCTACTACGCGGCCGAGCGCCCGGTCGTGGAGCGCGACGGGCAGCTCATCATGGTCGACGACGCGCGCCTGCCGCTCAATCCCGGCGAGACGCCGCAGATGCGCCGCGTCCGCTTCCGGACGCTGGGCTGCTACCCCCTGACCGGGGCGGTGGAGAGCGACGCCGCGACCCTGCCGGAGATCATCGGCGAGACGCTGGCCGCCCGCACCTCCGAGCGCCAGGGCCGCGTGATCGACAAGGACGGCGCCGGCGCCATGGAGCGCAAGAAGCAGGAAGGCTACTTCTGATGACCGTGCACCAATCCACCCGCGCCTTCGGCTACGAGGCGTTCCTCGCCGCCCACCAGCGCAAGGAAGTGCTGCGGTTCATCACCTGCGGCTCGGTCGATGACGGCAAGTCGACCCTGATCGGGCGGCTGCTGCACGACACCAAGCAGATCTTCGACGATCAGGTCAGCGCGCTGGAGCGCGACTCGCGCCGTCACGGCACGCGGGGCGGGGAACTCGATCTGGCGCTCCTCGTCGACGGCCTCCAGGCCGAGCGCGAGCAGGGCATCACCATCGATGTCGCCTACCGGTTCTTCTCGACCGAGCGGCGCTCCTTCATCGTCGCCGACACCCCCGGCCACGTCCAGTACACCCGCAACATGGCGACCGGCGCCTCGACCGCCGAGGTCGCGGTGCTGCTCGTCGATGCCCGCAAGGGCCTGAGCCCGCAGACCCGGCGCCACGCGCTGCTGGTCTCGATGCTCGGCATCCGCCGCGTCGTGCTGGCGGTCAACAAGATGGACCTGATCGGCTGGTCGCAGGACCGGTTCGAGGCGATTCTCGCCGAGTTCCAGTTGTTCGCGAAGGGCCTCGCCTTCCTGGACGTCACCGGCATTCCGCTCTCGGCGGCGAATGGCGACAACGTCGTGCTGCCCGCCGCCGCCGCGCCCTGGTACGATGGCGCGCCGCTGCTCCAGTACCTCGAAGAGGTGCCGGCCCATGTCGAGGAGGAGGCCGCTCCGTTCCGCATGGCGGTGCAGTGGGTCAACCGGCCGAATTCCGACTTCCGCGGCTTCTCGGGGCTGATCGCCTCGGGAAGCGTCGCGGTCGGCGACGCGGTGGCGGTGGCGCCGTCCGGCACGCCGTCCACGGTGGCGCGGATCTATACCTATGACGGCGACCTCGATCGGGCCATCGCCGGCCAGTCGGTGACCCTGGTGCTCGCCGACGAGGTCGACGCCTCGCGCGGCAGCGTCATCGCGGCGGCGGCGCAAGCACCGATCGTCAGCGACCGGCTCGAGGTCCGGCTGTTCTGGGCCCACGAGGCCGAGCTGACGCCGGGGGCCACCTACCTCGCCAAGGTGGGCACGGTGACGGCCAATGCCGTGGTCGAGGTGCGCGCGCGCATCGACACCGAGACCGGGCAGGGCGTGCCGGCCGAACGGTTGAGCGCCAACGATATCGGCGACGTGACCTTGCGTCTCGACCGCAAGGTCGCGGTCGACGCCTACCGCCAGAACCGCGACACCGGCAGCCTGATCCTGATCGACCGGGCGACCACCGACACCGCGGCCCTCGGCCTCGTCCAGGCGCCGCAAGTCGCCCCGCAGGCCGGCATGACGACCGAGGCTCCGAAGACCGGGGCGACGGTCGAGGCGGCTCCGGCCGGCGGCGGATTGCTGGGCTCGCTGAAGCGCCTGTTCCGAGGCTCGTCCCTGGCGCTCGCCGCCGGGGCGTCGCTCCTGGCACTCGCCGGGGCGCCCGCCCCGGCCAAGGCGCAGACGCTGCTGAACGTCTCCTACGATCCGACCCGTGAGCTGTACCGGGCGATCGACGCGGCCTTCGCCAAGGAGTGGAAGGCCAAGACCGGCGAGACCGTGACGGTGCGCGCCTCCCATGGCGGCTCCGGCGCCCAGGCCCGCTCGGTCATCGACGGGCTGCCGGCCGACGTGGTGACGCTGGCGCTCGCCAGCGACATCGACGCCATCGCGGCCCGCTCGAAGAAGCTGCCGGCCGACTGGCAGACGCGGCTGCCGAACAACTCGACACCCTACACCTCGACCATCGTGTTCCTGGTCCGCAAGGGCAACCCGAAGGCGATCAAGGACTGGGACGACCTGGTGAAGCCGGGGATCCAGGTCATCACCCCCAATCCGAAGACCTCGGGCGGCGCGCGCTGGAACTATCTGGCGGCCTATGCCTACGCGCTCGCCAGGAACGCCAACGACGACGCCAAGGCGAAGGAGTTCGTCACCGCTCTGTTCAGGAACGTGCCGGTGCTCGATACCGGCGCGCGCGGCGCCACCACGACCTTCGTGCAGCGGGGCCTCGGCGACGTGCTGATCGCCTGGGAGAACGAGGCGTTCCTGGCCGACGAGGAATTCGGCAAGGGCAAGTTCGACATCGTGGTGCCGTCGCTGTCGATCCTGGCCGAGCCGCCGGTGGCGCTCATCGACGCCAATGTCGATCAGAAGGGCACCCGCCGCCAGGCCGAGGCGTACCTGCAATTCCTCTACACGCCGGAAGCGCAGCGCCTGATTGCCAAGAACTTCTACCGCCCGCGCGACGAGTCGGCGGCGGCCAAGGAGGATCTGGCCCGCTTCCCGAAGCTGAAGCTCGTCACCATCGACGACACCTTCGGCGGCTGGGCCAAGGCTCAGAAAACCCATTTCGACGATGGCGGCGTGTTCGACGCCATCCTGAAGTCCCGCCAATGAGCAACGCCGCGGCCCTGCCCGCGGGGCGGGCCGTGCCCCGCTTCCGGCGACCGAGCGCGCTGCCGGGCTTTCGCCTGACCTTCGGGGTCACGCTCACCTATCTGACCCTGCTCGTCCTGCTGCCGCTGGCGGTGCTGCTGCTGCGCGCCGCCAGCGTCGGCCCGGCTGGCCTGTGGGCGCTGGTCACCGATGCCCGCAACCTCGCGGCGCTCAAGACCTCGTTCGGCCTATCCCTCGCCGCGGCCGCGATCGACGCGGTGTTCGGGCTTCTGATCGCCTGGGTGCTGACCCGCTACCGGTTTCCCGGCCGGCGGATCATCGACGCGCTGGTGGACCTGCCCTTCGCCCTGCCCACGGCCGTCGCCGGCATCGCGCTCGCCAGCCTCTACGCGCCGAACGGCTGGCTCGGCGAGCCGTTGATGGCTCTCGGCATCAAGGTCGCCTACACGCCGCTCGGCATCCTGGTGGCGCTCGTCTTCGTCGGCCTGCCGTTCTGCGTCCGCACCGTGCAGCCGCTGGTCGCCGAAATCGACAAGTCGAGCGAGGAGGCTGCGGCGATCCTGGGTGCCTCGCGCTTCCGGGCCCTCGTCACGGTGATCCTGCCGCCGCTCGTCCCGGCGATGCTCACCGGCTTCGCGCTGGCCTTCGCGCGCGCCGTCGGCGAATACGGCTCGGTGATCTTCGTCGCCGGCAACCTTCCGTATGTCTCGGAGATCGCCCCGCTGCTGATCGTGATCAAGCTGGAGGAGTTCAACTATTCCGGCGCCACGGCCATCGCCGCCGTGATGCTGCTGATGTCCTTCATGGCGCTCCTCGCCATCAACCTCTTGCAGGATGTCAGCCGCCGCAGGTTCGGTCATGTCTGAGACCACCGTCCCCTCCATCCTGGGACCCGCGTCCCGCGGGTCCGGCCCCGCCCGCGCACCGCACGCGGCGCTGACCGAGCCGCGCCCGGTCCGTCTCGCGCTGACGCTGACCGCCGTCGCCTTCCTCACCCTCTTTCTGCTGCTGCCGCTGGCGGTGGTGTTCGTCGAGGCGCTGAGCAAGGGGGTCGGGCCCTATCTCGCCACCTTCACGGAGCCGGATGCGCTGGCGGCGATCCGCCTGACGCTGCTCGTCGCGGTGATCGCGGTTCCGCTCAACGTCGTGTTCGGCCTGTGCGCCTCCTGGGCCATCGCCAAGTTCGACTTCCGCGGCCGTAACCTGCTCATCACCCTCATCGACCTGCCGTTCTCGGTCTCGCCGGTGGTGGCGGGCCTGATCTACGTCCTGATCTTCGGCGCGCAGGGCCTGTTCGGGCCGTTCCTGCAACGCCATGGGATCGAGATCATCTTCGCGGTGCCGGGCATCGTGCTCGCCACGGTGTTCGTGACCTTCCCGTTCGTGGCGCGCGAGCTGATCCCGTTGATGCAGGACCAGGGCACCACCGACGAGGAGGCGGCGTTGACCCTCGGCGCCAGCCCGTGGCGGGTCTTCCGCACCGTGACGCTGCCCAACGTGCGCTGGGCGCTCCTCTACGGGGTGCTGCTCTGCAACGCCCGGGCGATGGGGGAGTTCGGCGCCGTCTCGGTCGTGTCGGGCCGCATCCGGGGGCTCACCAACACCATGCCGCTCCACGTCGAGATCCTGTACAACGAGTACAATTACGTGGCGGCGTTCGGGATCGCCTCGCTTCTGGCGCTCCTCGCGCTCGTCACACTGGCGGGCAAGACCTTCCTCGAATGGCGCCACGCGGATGCGCTGGCCGGACGCGGAGCCCATTGAGATGACGGCAGGATTCGCTCCCACCGCCCTGTCCCTGCGCCGCGAGGCGCAGAGCCGCCCGGCCGAGGCCGTGGCGACCGACCGCCTGCGCCATGCCGGCACCTCCGTGCGCGTCGACGGCATCGTGAAGCGCTATGGCGGCGCAGGCCCGGCAGCCCTCGAAGGCGTCAGCCTCGCGATCGAGCCGGGCGAGCTGCTGGCCTTGCTGGGTCCGTCGGGCTCCGGCAAGACGACGCTGCTGCGCGTCATCGCCGGCCTCGAGATCCCGGATGGCGGAAAAGTCTTCTTCGGCGCGCAAGACACGACCGACATCCCGGTGCAGCGCCGCGGCGTCGGCTTCGTGTTCCAGCACTACGCCCTGTTCCGGCACCTGACGGTGTTCGAGAACATCGCCTACGGCCTGCGCTCGCGCCCCCGGGCCCAGCGCCCGCGGGAGGACGAGATCCGCCGCCGGGTCGAGCGCCTGCTGGAGCTGGTCCAGTTGCCCGACCTTGCGAAGCGCTATCCGGGCCAGCTCTCCGGCGGCCAGCGCCAGCGGGTGGCGCTCGCCCGCGCGCTCGCCGTCGAGCCCTCGGTGCTGCTCCTCGACGAGCCGTTCGGCGCGCTCGACGCCCAGGTCCGCAAGGACCTTCGCCGCTGGCTGCGCGAGATCCACCGCGAGACCGGCCAGACCACGATCTTCGTCACCCACGACCAGGACGAGGCGCTCGAACTCGCCGACCGGATCGCGATCCTCAACAAGGGCCGCATCGAGCAGGTCGGCGCGCCGCACGAGGTGCAGGATCACCCGGCGTCGCGCTTCGTGATGTCCTTCGTCGGCGAGACCGCGCGCCTGCCCGCGGAGGTTCTGGGCGGGGAGGTCCGCGTCGCGGGCCGGCCGGTCATCGCGGCGGAGCCGGGCTGGCCGCAAGGCGCCGTCGATCTCTGCCTGCGGCCCTGGGACCTCACGGTCGGGCAGGGCCCCGGCACGCTGCCCGGCACCGTGCGCGAATGGCGCCGCACCGGGCGCGGCACCGTGGCGGAAATTTTGCTGGACGGCGCCGAGGCCCCGGTCGAGGTGAAGGTGACGGACGTCTACGAGCCGGGGGACCGGGTGGCGCTCGCGGTCGGCGCCGCGCGGGTGTTTCCGCGGTAGTCGCCGAGAGCGGGCGGGGATGCGTCCTCGGTTGAGCGACGGGCTCAGGCCCGATCGCATGCGGCCGGCGCAACGGTTCGGGTGTGACCCAGGACCGTAGCACCGTCACGCAGGATCTCCGATCCCACGGCCCCTCTCCCACTCGGGAGAGGGGCTGTCCCTGATCCGGGATCAGAACAAGCGGAAGTGGTTTTTACGACGGCGCATTACCGCCGCACCCGGCGGCTCTTGGCCTCCGCGGCAAACGCATCCTCCTGCGCCCGCAAGCGATCCACGAACACCGTTGCCGCCCGGGCGATGTGCTGGCGCGAGAGCCGGTCGGCAGTCTCGGCCTCGCCCGCCGCGATGGCCTCGAGGATCGCCGCGTGCTCGTCCCAGATCCGGGCCGGCATCGCCTCGTCCTCGCGCAACACTTCCCCCATGATCCGCCGCAGGTGGTTGAAATGCGGCGCCGCGGTCTCGACGATGATCGGGTTCGCGGCGATCTCGCCGAGGAAGCGGTGGAAGGCGATGTCGGCCTCGATCAAAGCGGCGACCGAGCCGGTCTGCACCGCCGCGCGCCCGGCCGCCACGAGGGGCGGGCCCTCCTGCCGGGCTCTGGCCGGATTGCGCTCGGCGGCGAGCCGGCTCGTCAGGCCCTCCAGCACGCCCCGCACCTCGTACAGGTTCTGCACGAACGACGCCTCGAGCGGCGCCACCACCAGCCCGCGCCGCGGCGCGTCGCGCACGATGCCGTGGTTGCGCAGCAGCAGCAGCGCCTGCTGCACCGGCTGGCGTGAGACGCCGTAGGCATCCGCGAGTTCGTCCTGGATCAGCCGCGTGTTCGGCGCCAGCCGTCCCTCGGTGATTTCGGTGAAGATCGCGCCATAGACCTGCTCGACGAGCCGGTGGCGCGTCGGGCTGCGGGCGTCGCTCTCGCCGGCCATGGCCGGATCCCCTTTCACGCACAAACTCGTCACCGACGTGTTGCGCAAACCGGCGGCCCGTGCAATACCGAATTCGAAATTCGAATTCTGAATTCAATAATCGCCGCGGCGGGACGCCTCCCGGATCGACGGCATCGGAATTCGGTCGAGGGAGAAACGCCATGACTCATCCCCGTCAGACGGGTCTTCACCGGCGGCATGTGCTCGCCTCCGGGATCGGTGCCGCCGCCGCGTTCGCGATCGGGTTCCCCCGGCCGGCCCTGGCGCAAGGCGCCAAGCTGACCTTCAAGCTCGGCACCGACCTGCCGGTGCCGCACCCGCTCAACGTCCGGCTCAAGGAGGCGATCGCCGCGATCGCCACGGACACGAACGGCGCGGTCGAGATCAGCCTGTTTCCGTCGAACCAGTTGGGGAGCGATTCGGACATGCTGTCCCAGATCCGCTCCGGCGCGCTCGAACTCGCGACCTTCCCCGGCACCGTGGTCTCGACCCTGGTGCCGGCGACCTCGCTCACCGGCATCGGCTTCGCCTTCACGAGCTACGACAAGGTCTGGGCCGCCATGGACGGCGAGGTCGGCGGCTATATCCGCCGGGCGATCGAGAAGGCGAACCTCGTTCCGTTCGAGACCACTTGGGACAACGGTTTTCGCCAGATCACCACCAGCACCAAGCCGATCCGGACGCCCGACGACCTGAAGAATTTCAAGATCCGCGTGCCAGTGGTGCCGCTCTGGGTCTCGATGTTCTCGGCGCTCGGCGCCGCCCCGGTCAGCATCCCGTTGAGCGAAGCCTATTCGGCGCTCCAGACCAGGATCGCCGACGGACAGGAGAATCCGCTGGCGCTGATCAACTTCGCCAAGTTCTACGAGGTGCAGAAATTCTGCTCGCTCACCAACCACGCCTGGGATGGATTCTGGATGATGGCGAGCGGCCGGGTCTGGCGCGGCGTGCCGGCCGATGTGCGCGCGATCATGGAGAAGCACCTCAACGCTGCGGCGTTGAAGGAGCGCGACGACATCGCCCAGGCCAACCGCGACACCCAGAAGGAACTGGAGGCGAAGGGGCTGGTGTTCAACGCCACCGACCCGAACGCCTTCCAGGGAGCTTTGAAGGCGACGAAGTTCTACGGCCAGTGGCGCGAGAAGTTCGGACCGGAAGCCTGGGCGCTGGTGCAGAAATATGCCGGGGATATCGGCTGAGATTTTCGACTCTGATCGCTCGCTGACACAGCGCGAGATCATCACCGACTCCATCCACGCCCCCATCCTGCGCAGAAAGACCAGACGAGGACGACCACGATGAGGGATGTGCTCACGCCCGGGCAGATGCTCGCCGTCCAGGCGCGCCTGCAACCCGACCGGATCGGCGCGCGCGACCTCGAGCGCGCGATGACGTTCCGGCAGTGGAACGCCCGCGCCTGCCGCCTCGCCAACGGCCTGCTCGGCCTCGGCCTGCGCAAGGGCGAGCGGGTCGCGGTGCTGGCCTATAACTGCGTCGAGTGGCTGGAGATCTACGCCGCGATGGCGAAGGCCGGCCTCGTCGCGGTGCCGGTCAACTTCCGGCTGGTGGGGCCGGAGGTCCGCTACATCCTGGAGGATGCCGAGGTGTCGGCGCTGATCCTCCAGGACGAGCTGGCCGGGACGGTCGAGGAGATCCGCGCCGACCTGCCGGTCCCGGAAGCCCGCGTCGTCTGGTTCGGGGCGAGCCGGTGCCCGGCGGGCTTCTCGTCCTACGAGGATCTGATCGGGACGGCGCGCGAGGACGAGCCCGGGATCGCGGTCGATCCCGCCGATCCCTGGATGCTGATGTATACCTCGGGCACCACCGGCAAGCCGAAGGGCGCAATCCGCTCGCATCGCGGCGCCGCCATGCTGTCGATGATCACCGAGATCGAACTCGGCATCCACCGGCGCGATTCGGCCTTGCTGGTCATGCCGCTCTGCCACGCCAACTCGCTCTATTTCTTCGGCGCGTTCAGCTATTGCGGCGGCGTCACCAGCGTCTATTCCCGCAAGAGCTTCGACCCGGAGCATTGCGTGCGGGCGCTGTCGGAAGGCGGGGCCAGCTTCACCTCCCTGGTGCCGACGCATTACGCGATGATGCTGGGTCTGAGCCAGGAGGCGAAGGCGCGCTACGACCTCTCCCGCATCACCCGCCTGATGATCTCCTCGGCCCCGGCCCGGCCCGACACCAAGCGGGCGGTGATGGAGTTCTTCCCGAATTCCGGACTCTACGAACTCTACGGCGCCACCGAGGTCGGCTGGGCGACGATGCTGCATCCGCCCGAGCAGTTCACCAAGCTCGGCTCGGTCGGCCGCGAATGCGTCGGCTCGGCTCCGATCCGGCTGCTCGACGAAGCCGGCAACGAGGTACCGGACGGCGAGGCCGGCGAGCTGTTCTGCTCGAACCCCTACCTGTTCGACGGCTACTGGAAGCTGCCGGAGAAGACCAGGGAGGCGTTCCGCGGGGAATACTGCACGGTCGGCGACATGGCCCGGCGCGACGCCGACGGATTCATCCACCTCGTCGACCGCAAGAGCAACATGATCATCTCCGGCGGCGAGAACATCTATCCGTCCGAGGTCGAGGCGTTGCTCGGCGGCCATCCGGCGGTGCACGACGTCGCGGTGATCGGCCTGCCGGACGAGACCTGGGGCGAGCGCGTCCACGCCGTCATCGTGCTGCGCGACGGCGCCTCGGCCACCGAGGCCGAGATCCTCGGCTGGTGCAAGGACCGGCTCGCCGGCTTCAAGCGCCCGCGCACGGTCTCCTTCATGGAGGACCAGGCGATGCCCCGGACCGCGACGGGGAAGAACCTGCACCGCAAGCTGAAGGAACGGCTGGTGCGGGGGGAGGGGTCATTCACAATCTGCTCTCAATAACAGGCGCCTCTCCTCCCCAGGCGAACTCGGGCTTGCCCGCGATCGCTCAAGCGTGTGGGGAGGCGCTGGAGATTGGGGGTGGCGCGGAAAGCACCACTGAGTTTCACGCGGCACCCCCCACCCCTCAGCCCTCCCCGCAAGCGGGAGGGGACATGAACACAACGGGAGGAACAACCCCATGAGCCAGCAGGCCACCGTCCAGGATCTCAACGCCGACGCGCAATCCTGCGCCGCCTGGATCGCCCAGTTCCTGAAGGCACGCGGCGTCGATCGGGTGTTCGGCCTCCAGGGCGGCCATATCCAGCCGATCTGGGACCATTGCGCCCGCCTCGGCATCCGCATCGTCGACGTGCGTGACGAGGGCGCCGCCGTCCACATGGCCCATGCCCATGCCGAACTGACCGGCGAACTCGGGGTCTGCATGGCCACGGCGGGGCCCGGCGTGACCAATTGCGTCACCGGCATCGCCAACGCCTCGCTCGCCCGCGTCCCGCTGCTGCTGATCGGTGGCTGCACCTCGCGCCCTCAGGCCAATCTCGGCCCGCTCCAGGACATCCCGCATGTCGACATCCTGCGCCCGGTGACCCGGCAGTCGCGCACCGCCCGCGTCGCCGATCAGGTGATGCGCGAGCTGGACGAGGCGGTGGCCCGCGCCATGGGCGATCTCGGCGAGCCGGGGCCAGTCTATCTCGAGATCCCGACCGACGTGCTGCGCGCCCACGTGCCGCCGCACCTGGTGCTCGACGACTGGATGCGCCCCAAGGCGCCCCGGCTCCTGTCGCCCGATCCGGCGGCGGTGGCGCAGGCGGTGGACGTGCTGTGGAGCGCCAAGCGGCCGCTGGTGATCAGCGGCCGCGGCGCCAGGACCGCCGGGCCGGAGCTGATCCGCCTCCTCGACGCCCTCGGCGCAGTCTACCTCGACACCCAGGAGAGCCGCGGCCTGGTGCCGGCCGACCATCCGGCGACGGTGGGCGCCATGCGGGCCGCCGCGATGACCGAGGCCGATGTCGTCCTGGTGATCGGTCGCAAGCTCGATTATCAGCTCGGCTACGGCTCCCCGGCCGTGTTCCCGAATGCCCGCTTCGTGCGCCTCGCCGACACCGCCGGTGAACTCGTCGACAACCGCCGCGGCGAGCCGGAGCTGCTCGCCACGCCCGCGCTCGCCCTCGCGGCGATCGTGGACGCCGCCGGCAACCGGGCTCCCGCCCTCGACACGGCGTGGGCGGGGGGCCTGCGCGAGCGCCACCTGCGGCGCTCGACCGGGGCAACGGTGCCGCAGACGGGATCGGATGGCCGCGTCCACCCGGCGGCGATCTTCGACGCCGTCCGGCAGGTCGCATCCCCCGACTTCATCGCGGTGGCCGATGGCGGCGACCTCCTGAGCTTCGCCCGGGTCGGCCTGGAGGCACGGACCTATCTCGATGCCGGCGCCTTCGGCTGCCTCGGCGTCGGGGTGCCCTACGCCACCGCGGCCTCGCTCGCCCATCCGGACCGGCAGGTGATCTGCGTCACCGGCGACGGCGCCTTCGGCATCAACGCGATGGAGATCGACACGGCCGTCCGCCACGGGGCGAAGCCCGTGATCATCGTGTCGAACAACGCCGCCTGGAACATCGAGCGCTACGACCAGGAATTCAACTACGGCGGCCGGGTCGTCGGCACGCTGCTGGCCGATTCCGACTATGCCGCGATGGCCCGCGCCCTCGGGGCCCATGGCGAGCGGGTCGAGCGGCCCGAGGATCTCGCGCCGGCCATCGCGCGGGCCCTCGCCAACGCCCCGGCGCTGATCGACGTCACCACCTCGCAGGTCGCGGTGTCGTCGGATGCCCGCAAGGGCCTCGGCTTCGTGCCCGATTACCAGCCGCTCACCGCCTGGGACGATGCCGAGCGGCGGCGGCGCGGGGAGAGCGTGTGAGGCCGGGACGACGCCTGCGGCCGGCCGGGGCGGCGTCACCGCCCCAGCCCGCGATGGGCCCCGTGATCCTTGGCACGGGTTCCGTCACGTCTCCTCCGGCTCCGACCCGTCCGCCGCTCCGAGCATGAACCAGACCAGGGCGGCGGTCTTGATGGAGAACGGCGAGTCGCTGATGACGAGGAGCAGGCAGAGATAGATCGCCAGGGCGCAGCGCAGGCGCCAGCCGTCGGGATTGCGGGACGGCATCAGGATGAACAGGCCCCAGGCCACCAGCGCGCCGGCCACGCCGATCTGCGTGAGGGCATAGGCGTAGCCCGAATCCGACAGGAACAGCTTGTCGGGCAGGATGCCCCAGACGCCTTCCGGCGGCAGCGACGTGATGAGCAGGGCGGCCCAGAGCAGGCGGCCCGCCATGTCGTTCTGCCAAGTCACCTGCATGCTCTCGAAGCCGTAGACCGTCAGCGCCAGCAGGATCGTGAAGGGCAGGGCGAACCAGAGCAGGCGCGGCAGGCGGTAGCCCACCAGCATCGCCCCCGCGATGGCGACGCAGACATACGAGCCGAAGCGCGCATCGGCCAGGATGATGGTGAGGGCGGCGCAGAGGAACAGCCACGCCCGGCCCCGCATGGTGCGGCGGTAGAGCGCCCAGGAGAACAGGACGGCGCCGAAATTGCCGGCCGAGACCGGTTCGAGGAAGACCGACGATACCCGGTGCGGGCCGAGGAACGGCAGGATCGTGCGCGAATCCGGCCGGATCCCGCTGGTGAACAGCGAGCCGGTCAGCTCGTTGATCTCGGACGGGGACATGCTGCCGCGGGCCACGTAGTAGCGCACGATGTTGAAGTATTGCTGATAGATGTCGAACAAGCAATACTCGAACAGGCCCATCAGGACCACGATGACGCCGCTCGCCAGCACCGCCTGGTCGGCGCTGCGCAGGTCGGGCGAGCGCCTGCCGAGATTGTAGAACACGATCGGGATCAGGAAGTCGCGCACGCCCTTGACGTCGGTCGAGCCCCGGAGCGCCAGCAGCAGCAGCCCGTAGGTGACGAGGCCGGCGAGGATCAGCCAGGGTCCGGGCCGCTCGTCGAGGGCGAAGCCGAGGGCGACGGCGACGATCGCCACCTCGGCGCCCATGACGGTGCCGCCCGAGACCGGAAAGCCGGCGGTGTTGAGGAAGCAGAGCGCGAAATTGAAGACGAGGGCGCCGATCAGCAGGACCAACGCCACCGTCCCCTGATAGGGGGCACGCCAGTCCGTGACGGGGGACCGGAAGGCAGGGGTTCGGGCGGCGGCCGGGTTCATGCCGGCGTCACGCCGTCTGCACGTGGCGGCCCACCGGCCGGGCTGGCGCCCGCCGGCGCAGGGGCGAGATCCGCCGCGCCTCGACCGCCACGATCCCGAGCAGTCCCTGCGCCCGGAACCGGCCGGCGCCGTCGAGGGTCTCCAGCAGGCGCTCGAAGCGGCTGCGGGTCATGCGGCCGGGGGCGACGACGAGCAGGATCGCGTCCGAGGTCTCGGGAATCGACAGCCAGCCATCGCCGCGCGTCATGTCCCGCTCCGCCACGACGATCTCGGGACGGGTCATCCGCTCGCTCCCGCGAAGCGGCTCGATCACGGCGAGCTGGCCGCGGACCGGCGTGTCGGTGCGGGGCCCGTCGCCGAAGCCGAGGCGGGCATGGGCCTGCTCGGGCACCAGGAGTGTCGGCTCGCCGAGGCGGATCAGCAGGTCGGTGAGGATCTCGGCGGCGCGCAGGCGTTCGGGCGCGAGACCGTCCGAGGCCACCGTGACGATCACCGGCTGGCTGCGGCCGGCGAACCGGGTGCGCAGCTCGCGCGCCGCCGTGACCATCGCCTCTTCGGCGCTGGCACCGGGGCCGCCGCGGCCCTGCCGCGGCAGGCGTGCCCAGATCGGTGCGCCGCCGCCGAAGCCCGATACCGTGGTGATGTTGCCGCGCCACACGTCGTAGAGGAATCCGAGGATCAGCCCCAGCACGGCGCCGAACAGGCCCGCGGCCACCACCACGATCGGCACCGGGGTGTCCGAGGGCTTGAGCGGCGGGGTCGCGCGCGAGACGATCTGCGAGTTGCTCGGGTTGATCGATTCCTGCTGCTCCAGGTCCTTCGTGCGGTCGAGGACGAGGTTGTAGGTGCGCCGGATCGCCTCCGCCTCGCTCTCGAGCTGGCGCAGGCGGATGCCCTCCTGGTTGCTGCTGGTCTGGTTCTGGATCAGCCGTTCGGCCCGGCTGCGAAGCTGCCGCAAGGATTCCTCGCCACGGCGCAGGTCCTCCTCGATGGTCCGGCGAATGCGGTCGGCCTCGGCGGTGATCAGCCGCGCGGTGGCGGCGCGCTGGGCGGTGAGCGCGATCATCTGCGGGTGGCTCGGCCCGAGGCTGCGGGAGAGGGTGGCGATCTCCTGCGAGGTCTGGGCGTATTGCGTGCGCAACGAGACCATCACCTGCGAGGTGTCGGCCTCCGGCACCGCTTGGCCCTGCCCGTCCGGCACGCGGAGCTGCTTGACCTGCTCGCGCCGGGCCGAGAGCCGGGAGAGGGTGGTCTCGGCGGTGGTGATCTGGGTGTAGAGGTCCTTGAGCTGCTGCGAGACCAGCAGGCCGGCATCGCCGGAGCCGATCAGGCCCTTCTCGGCCCGGTAGCGCTCCACCGCCACGTCGGCCCGGTTGAGCTGGGCGCGCAGGTCCGCCGCCTGGGTCAGCAGCGCCTCGTTGGCCCGGCGCACCGCCGAGACCCGGTCGCTGGCGCCGACCTCGAAGAACTGGGCCGCGATCGTGTTGGCGATCTCGGCCGCGCGCCGGGCGTCCGGATAGGCGACGGTGAGCTGGAAGTTGAACGAGTTCTCGACGCGGTGCACCACGATGCGCTTGCGCAGGGCCTCGAGCGCCACGACCGCCGGATCGGCGCCGGGCGGTGCCCCCCGGATCAGCACCGGGTCCGTGGCGAGGCCGAGCTTCGCGATCACCGGGTCGAGGAGCTTGGCCGAGAGCAGGATCAGCCCCTGGCTCTCGAGATTGGCGAAATCGAGCTGGGCCGGCGCGTCCTGGCGCGACAGGCCGCGTCCGACGATCTGAAGAGCCTGCGGGTCGATCAGCAACTCGACCGTGGCGCGATAGGTCGGGACCTGCCGGAGCGCGTAGAGTCCGCCCAAGGACGCCATCACGCCGGCGCTCGCCACGATCCAGACCGCGCGTCGGCGCGCCGATCCCCACAGATCCGCCAGCGTGCCGCCGGTCCTGCGTGTCGTGGCCACGGCGGGATCTGCCGTCGACATCTCGTGCCCCTGCCTCATGTGACTTCCGATCGATACCAACGGTCGCAAGACCACGACCCGTGGGTCCGTACCCGCGTTCTCTTCAAGCCCGAGAGTCCGGATGTCCGGCCTCGGCCTCGACCACCCGACGGCCTGATGCGACAGCACCGGGGGCCGTTGCGATCACCGATCGCAATGCGGATGTCACCTCCGCTCACCCGTCACGCGGCTGACGGACGGGCTTTGTCGAACGTCGCCCGTCGACGGGACCCGCTCTTCAACCCTCCCTGATCCGTCAGGGCATGGTCCGGAACTTAGTCGTGGTTCGGTTACCGATCCGCCCGGCGTTTCGGCCGTTGGGCCATGCCAAACTGAGACAGGCGGCCGCTTTAGCGCGGCATCAGCACCGCCCGCGACGGCGGGACGGGGTCGATCGCGGCGAGACGGGCGTCGTTGCGCCGGAACCAGGCGAGGGACGGCCGCTCGATGACGCGATAGGTGAGGGCGGCGAGCGGCACCGTGACCACCACCAGGGCGGCGGCGACCGCGAGGTTGGCGGCGCCCGTGCCGACATCGAGGTAGGGGTCGTGCCCGAGCATCACCGTGTGGGGCAGGCCGGTGCGCTGCGCCACGTAGTGCATCGCCGTCGTGAAGACCTGGATCACCGGCAGGTGCAGCAGGTAGATCGAGAACGACCACCGGCCGAGGCACTGGGGCAGGCGGGCGCGGGCGAGCCCCGAGACGGCCCCCCGCTGGTGCGAGAACAGCGCGATCGCCGCGGCGAAGACCAGGCTCGCGCCGTAGCCGACCGGCCCCTGCGGCAGGAGCAGCACGAGGGCCGGCAGGGCGAGGACCGCCAGGATCTCGGCCGCGGTCGCCGCGGGACGCGGCAGGCGCAAGGGCGCCCGCATTGTATAGGCGAGGCAGCCCAGGAACATGTCGAACAGGCAGCGCACGATGCCCCAGTTCTGGATCACGAACAGCGTCCGCGGGCTCAGCGACCACAGGGCGACGGCGCCGAGCAGGACGAAGCCGGCGAAGACCAGGCGGGCCCGGGGGCCCACGGCCAGCACGGTCGCGGCGAGCACGATCGAGGCCCAGAACTCGACCGCGATGCTCCAGGACGGGAAGTTCCAGCTGTAATCGCCGAAGGTGCGGAAGTTCTGGAGGAACAGCAGGTGGGTCACGATCTCGACCGGCCGGTGCGCGGCGCCGAAGGGCGGCGTCGCGATCGGCGTGCCGGCATGGTGCGAGAGATAGACCAGCCGCACCGCCTCGATCACGATCAGGACGCCCAGGGTCACGGCATGGAGCGGCCAGAGCCGGCCGAAGCGCATCAGCACGAAGCGGAGGACCTGCCGGCCCGTCGCCAGCCGGTCGCCATAGGCGTGCAGCAGTACGAAGCCGGACAGCACGAAGAAGACATCGACGCAGAGTTGCAGGTTCGGAAACCACGCCTCCTGTTGCAGCGGATGGGCAAGAGGCATGTGGAAGAAGGCCACGGCCAGGGCGCACAGGCCCCGCCCCGCATCCAACGCCTCGAACCGTTCCGACCCTTCGCGCTCGCGCATGGCCCGCCACCTGTGTCCTTGTCGACCAATCTGTCCCGTCCGGGACAACCGGGCCGGGACTTGCCCGGTATCCGCAGGATCGATGCCGAGCCCGGTTCATGGTGAAGCAGGGCGGCAATGAGGAATGGTCTTTGGTCGTTCACCACTCGCACGGATTGTATTTGATTTCCGGCCTATGTCTGATTATGATAAAAGAGAGAATCACGAGGTCGATCGAGCGATGGCGTCCACGCAGGAAATCCGGATGATTCTGGCCCGCCACGGTACTCTTGCTCAGACCCTCGACCGTCTCTCGGACGACGAGTGCTTGTTCGACAATGGTCTCGACTCGTTCGGAGCCGTCCAGGTGATGATGGACCTGGAAGACCATTTCGAGGTCGAGTTTCCCGAGCATCTGCTCAGCCGCGAAATCTTCTCGACCGTGAATAATATTCAGAGCTTCGTGTCGGGGCATGTGCTGCGGAAGGCGGCCTGAACCGACGTGATACGCCGGCGACGGAACCGTCCCGGCAGGAGTGACGCCCTTGGTGGCCGGCCGCCGATGCCGTGCCGGCGACGCCGCTCGCGGGATGGCTCGCGCGGGACACAATGTGCCATTTCGGACCGGCAGGCCGTCCAGGTCGGCCCGGTCGCGGCTGCTCCACGCGCTGAACCCGATGCCGTCCTCCCGGCGTTCCGGGTTCCGCACCGCAGTCGCGCCTGGTGCGGTGGTGCGAGAGCCCGCCCCAGCCTCTTTCTCTGCCGCAAACGGGTGAAGAAGGTGGTGAGAACCCGGCCTGTTGATCCTCTCACCTCGGGACGAGGCGAGAGAGGGAGAGGCGCCGGAGAGGATCGTCCGCGATCGACCCCAAACGGGAGCCGCCTCGCCAGGGCTCGCTCGTGATGCGGCGCCAAGGCCGCGGCGCGGGCCGGCGCATGATCGCCGCCCCTGTTGCCCGCCGCAATCCGCAGCGCGATACTCGCTCGGCAGCGCTAATACAATAATCCGACGCTGCGGAGGAAACGACATGCGAATCGGACATCTGGCGCGCACCGCAATCGCGGGTGCGGCGTTGTCCTTGATCGCACTCGCGGCGGTCGCCGCCGAGTATCCGGCGCCCCGGCGGGGTGACTGGACGATCAAGGATTTCAGGTTCCACACCGGCGAAACCCTGCCGGAGCTGCGCCTGCACTATGCCACGGTCGGAGACCCGAAGGGCGAACCGGTGGTCGTCCTGCATGGCACGACCGGTTCGGCCGACAGCATGCTGACACCCGGTTTCGCCGGCGAGCTGTTCGGTCCCGGACAGCCGCTCGATGCGGCCAAGCATTACATCATCCTTCCGGACGCGATCGGCCATGGCCGATCGTCGAAGCCGTCCGATGGCTTGAAGACGAAATTCCCACGATACAACTACGACGACATGGTCGAGGCGCAGTACCGGCTGCTCACCGACCATCTCGGCCTCAAGCATGTCCGCGTCGTCATCGGCAACTCGATGGGCGGCATGCACACCTGGATCATGGGGGTGAAGCATCCGGGGTTCATGGATGCCCTCGTCCCGATGGCGTCGCAGCCGAGCGAGATGGGCAGCCGCAACTGGATCCTGCGCCGGCTCCTCATCGAGACCATCCGGCGCGACCCGGCCTATGCCGACGGCCAGTACACGGCCCAGCCGCCCTCGTTGCGGCTCGCCAACGTGTTCTTTGCCCTGGCCACCAGCGGCGGCACGCTGGCCTTGCAGAAGCAGGCTCCGACGGGCGCGCTCGCCGACGCGCTCGTGGATGCGCGCCTGGCGGCCCCGCCGCCTGCGGACGCCAACGACTACATCTACCAGTGGGATGCGTCGCGCGGCTACAATCCCTCGCCGGGCCTGGAGCGGATCGACGCGCCGGTGCTGGCGATCAACGCCGCGGATGACGAGCGCAATCCGCCCGAGACCGGGATCATGGAGCGCGAGATGAGGCGCCTCAAGGCCGGGCGCCTCTTCCTCATCCCGGCCAGTCCGGAGACCACCGGCCACGGCACCACCGCCTTCGCCCGGTTCTACAAACAGCCGCTACAGGATTTCCTGCAAGCCGCCCCGAAACGGGCCATGTAGAACCGGGCCATGTAGAACCGGGCCATGTAGAACCGGGCGATGTAGAGCCTGGCCATGTAGGCCAGATCGGCGCGACGGAGAGGGGAGTGCTGTGTCCCTCCTTTCCCCCGGAAGGGCACACCGGGTCGGGAGCCGGTCCGGTGGAGCGCCGGCCAGCGCCGGCCCGGTCGCGTGCGGTCAGTGGAACTTGGCGCTCGCCGTCACGCCGTCCGGCCCGGTGATCTGCACCACGCCCTTGGGGTTCGCGCCGAGGGGCATTTCGGCCTCGCCGGTGAGCTGCGCCTCGGCGGGGGTCAGGACCACGCGGGCGGGCTTGCCGCCGACGACCAGGATCGCCGTGCCCTTGAAGCCGGCCGGGGAGACGGCCTTCTCCTTGGCGTCATAGATCGAGACCGCGACGGTCCGGTCCTTGGTCACCAACTCGATGTGGTAGGGCCCCGCGTCGGCGATGCGCCCGCCATGGTGCCCGGTGCCCTCGTGGGCGCAGGCGCGATGGGCGCCGAGCGGCAGGGCCAGCGCCAGGGCGCCGATGGTGAAGGCTCTCTGGATCATCATCGTGTCTCTCGTCCGGGTGAGGGGGGATCAGAACAGGTCGGCCGGTGCAGCAGCACCCGCCGCCGCGCGCCCTGGCGCGGAGTCCCGCGCCGCCATCAGGCGTTCCAGGGGACGCCGGCCGAAGCGCAGGATCAGCACCGGCGTCAGCAGCGCGTCGAGCAGGGTGGCGCTGACGAGCCCGCCGAAGATCGTCACCGCGACCGGGTGCAGGATCTCCTTGCCGGGGCTCGCCGCGTCGGTGAGCAACGGCACCAGGGCGACGCCGGCCGAGAGTGCCGTCATCAGCACCGGGGTCAGCCGTTCGAGGCTCGCCCGCACCACGAGGTCGGGCCCGAACGGCACGCCCTCGTCAAGGGCGAGGTTCAGGGTGTGGCTGACCTTGAGGATGCCGTTGCGGGCCGCGATGCCGGTGAGCGTGATGAACCCGATCATCGAGGCGACCGAGAGCGGCTGTCCGGCGAGCCACAAAGCCGCCACCGAGCCGATGAGGGCCAGCGGCACGCTGCCGAGGATGATCAGCGCCAGCGCGCCCGAGCGGTAGCGGCTGGCGAGCAACGCGAAGATCAGCCCGAGGGAGACCAGCGACAGGGCGCCGATGGTACGGCTTGCCTCTTCCTGCGCCTGGAAGGTGCCCTCCAGGCTGGCGAACACGCCCGGCGGCAGGGGCTCGGCGGCGACGGCCGTGCGGATCGCCGCGACGATCTCCGCCATGTCGGATCCAGGCACGGTGTTCGCCATCACGACGAGGCGCCGGCGGCCGTTCTCGCGCAGGATCTGGTTCGGGCCGTCGGTCTCGCGGATATCGGCGAGCTGGCGCGCCGGCACCCAGCCGGACGGCGTCTCGATCAGGAGGTCACCGAGACCCGCGGTAGTGCGCTGCGCCTCGGGAAGGCGCAGGACAACGTCGAAGCGGCGATAGCCGTCCACCACCGTCGAGACGAGGCGCCCGTTGGAGAGCCGGCTGATCTGCTCGACCACCGCCGCCGGCTGCACGCCGTAGAGCGCCGCCCGCCCGTAATCGACTCGGATCTCGAGCTGCGGGATCCGGGTCTGCTTCTCGATCTGGAGATCGGCGAGGCCGGGGATCGTCCGCATCCGCTCCTGCACGCCCGCCGCCGCCCGGCGCAGGGCATCCAGATCCTCGCCGAAGATCTTCAGCGCGATCTCGGCCCGGACGCCGGACAGCATATGGTCGAGCCTGTGCGAGATCGGCTGGCCGACATTGACCGAGACCGGCAGCACCGCGAGGCGCTGGCGGATCTCCGCCACCAGCTCCGCCTTCGGCCGGCCGCCGCCCTTGAGCGCCACTTCGAGGTCGGAGGAATGGACGCCTTCGGCATGCTCGTCGAGTTCGGCCCGGCCGGTGCGCCGTCCGACCGCCGCCACCTCGGGGATCGCCATCAGCAGCCGCTCGGCGATGGCGCCGACCCGGCTGCTCTCAGCGAGAGAGATGCCGGGGGTGAAGGCCATGGTGACGGTGAACGAGCCCTCGTTAAACGGCGGCAGGAACGCCCGCGGCAGCTGCGACGCGGCGATTCCCGCCGCCACGACGAGACCCAGGACCGTGCCGACGAGAAGGCGCTGGTGGCGGAACCCGACCGCCAAGGCCGCGGCATTGGCGCGTTTGAGCGCCCGGATGAGCCGGCTCTCGTGCTCCTCCAGGCTCTTCATCCCGGGCAGCAGCCAGGAGGCGAGGACCGGCGTCAGGGTGATCGAGACCACGAGGCTCGCCAGGATCGACACGATGTAGGCCTGGCCGAGCGGCGCGAAGAGCCGCCCCTCGATGCCCGACAGGGCGAAGAGCGGCACGAAGACGAGGACGATGATCGCCGTGGCGTAGACGATGCCCGACCGCACCTCGTTGGAGGCCGCGACCACCACCTCGAAGACCGAGCGCGGGTTGCCGGCGGCCCGGTTCTCGCGAAGTCTCCGGAAGATGTTCTCGACATCGACCACCGCGTCGTCGACCAGCTCGCCGATGGCGATCGCGAGCCCGCCCAGCGTCATGGTGTTGATCGACAGCCCCAGCAGGTGGAACACCAGGGCCGTCGTCAGGATCGAGACGGGAATGGCGGTGAGCGAGATCAGGGTGGTGCGGACGTTCAGGAGGAACGCGAACAGCACCAGCGCCACCACGGCGATCGCCTCGACCAGGACCCGCTCGACATTGCCGATCGCGGTCTCGATGAAGTCCGCCTGACGGAACAGGATCTTGTCGGCCGAAATGCCGGCCGGCAGCGACGGCGCGATGTC
>NZ_LABX01000137.1 GCF_001043915.1 Methylobacterium aquaticum
GCTAAGCAGACTTGCGTTGGCAGGCCAACGCTTCGTCCGCTTAGGTTCCTGATTGATCGCAGATTTTTGCCGCCGAACCGGTGACCACTTCGGCGAAATCTGCTGAGGCGTCCTCTCTTCCCGCATCCCGAGGCCGCGCCGCGCATCGCCGTCTCCCCCGCTCGCCTCGTCCCAGCCCGTGCCCGGCTGCGCCGCGGTCCTCGCCCGGGACGGGGCCCCCTGCCACGCCGCAACCGGCGGCCCCCCTCGCCTTGGGAAGACCGCGCGATGGCCGGGAACATCATTTACGGCGACTGTGAACCGTGCGATAGGTCGTTGATATTGCCAGTTATTCCGTGGCTGGAGGGTACCCACCCGCCCCCGACTTGCTCTAGGATGACGCCCGCAAGGACCGGACCCAGAGACGCCACGGTATGACCCAACCGACGCCGCCAATCGCCCTGATCGCGGATGACGACGATTTCTTCCGCCTCGCCGTGGTGGCGATCCTGACCCGCAGCTTCGGCTTCTCCGAGGTCGTCGAGACCGGTTCCCTCGACGCGGCGCTCGACCAGCTCTCGACCCGCCGGGGCGCCGTGACCCTGGCACTGTTCGATCTGGCGATGCCCGGCATGGAGGGCCCCGGGAGCCTGAGTGCGGTGCGCGAGTGCTTCCCCACCGTGAAGGTGGCGGTGGTCTCGGCCTCCACCGAGCGCAACAAGATCCTCACCGCCCTCGAGGTCGGGGTTCACGGCTACGTTCCGAAAGGGATCGGCTCGGCCGAACTGACCCGGGCGGTGGGCATGATCCTCGATGGCCAGATTTTCGTGCCAGCTTCCCTGGCCGTGCTCGACGGCGCGGGGCCGAGGCCGGCGCTCGAGGCGCGGGGTCCCGCCGTCGACGGACGTCACGACGGACGGACCGACGGGCGCCAGCTCCGCATCCCCGACCTGACGCCGCGCCAGCGCGACGTGCTGGCGCTCCTGGTCGAGGGGCGCTCGAACAAGGAGATCGCCCGGCGCCTCCAGCTCGGCGAGGGCACCGTCAAGGTCCATATGGCGGCGCTCCTGCGCAGCCTCGGGGTGCAGAACCGCGCCGCGGCAGCGGTGGTCGGGGCCCGTCTGCTGGCCGACTGAACGCGGCTCGCCCCGTCGTCATTACAATCGCGACGAACCCGACACACCGCAGATTTGCAATAATATAGCATCATCTGCGCGGTCCCGGCGGATCGTTAGCCTTTCGCAGAATGTGCGCTCCTGTCGCACCGCATCAGGCACGCCTCCATCGGTATGTCTGTCGGCGGCGCCCGGGCCACTTGGCGATACTGCCCCTGGGTCAGCTTGTTAGAATGGTTTTTATCTTGACACTGATGGACAATTTCGTATCAGGTTAACATGTGTTGGGGAGGCGCCAGTGGGAGGACGCCTCGCCGGGTATTGAGCGACTGCTGCGTGATGGAGCGCAGCCGCGAGACGGAATGCGGCGGGAACGAATGATGGATCGGGAAGCGATCGGAGCCGAGACCATCAACGCGACCCTGGACGCTTTGCTGACCTTGCCGCCCTTGCGGAAGTCGCCGCAACTCTCCGCTTTCCTGACCTACGTCGTCCGGGAGAGCCTGGCCGGGCGCGGGAGCCTGCTGAAATCCTACACCATCGCGACGGATGCGCTGGGCCGATCGACCAGCTTCGATCCGGCAACCGACGCGATCGTGCGGGTGGAGGCGCGGCGCCTGCGCCAGGTGCTCCAGCAGATCTACTCCGATCCCGCCTGTCCGCTCGAGGTTCGCATCGATCTGCCGCTCGGCCGGTACGAGCCGAGCTTCCGGCAAATCGCGACGGTGGCCGGATCGACGGCGCCGGGCGATCAGCCCGCGCTGGCGGCGGGGGCCGCGCAGGAGAGCGAGCAGCGCTACCGCGCCCTTGTGGAGGCGAGCGCGGCGGTGGAGTGGCGCTCGCGCCCGGACGGCAGCCTGATCCAGACCTTCGGCCTGAGCGCCCGCACCGGCCTCACCGATGCCGAGCTTCAGGGCTTCGGCTGGCTCGACACCCTGCACCCGCATGATCGCGCCGGCGTCGAGGCGCTGTGGCGGGCCTGCTGCCAGAGCGGCACGCCGCTGGACGCAACCTTCCGCGTGCGCCACCGCGGCGGCCGGTACCGCTGGATGCTCGGCCGCGCGGTGCCGCTCGAGACCGCCGAGGGCACGATCCGCGAATGGGTCGGCACCATGGCGGATATCGACGAGCAGATCCGGGCCGCGGAGGCCCTGCGCACCAGCGAGGAGCGGCTGCGCCTCGCCATGGCGGCGGCCGAGTTGATGACCTGGGATATCGATCTGGCGACCCGCGAGGTCAGCTGCTCGGAGATCGGCGTGAGCCTGATGGGCGTGACGACCGGCCCGCTCGATGAATTTCTCGCCATGATCGTGCCGGAAGACCTCCCGAGGGTGCTGGCGAGCCTCGAACCGGCCTTGCGGGGCGAGGGAACCTACGACGCGCAATACCGCATCATCGACCACGAGGGCCGGATGCGGTGGCTCTCGGCCCGGGGCAGCCTGGCGACGGCGCCCGACGGCAGCATCCGGCTCCTCGGCGTCGCCTGCGACATCTCCGACCGCTATGGCAATCCGCGCCACGCCGACGACCAGCGGATGTCGGCCTGACGGGGCCCGCGGCCGCGGCTCAGGCCGCGGCCCTGTCCGGTCGAGGGCCGCGGGGCGCCGCGGCGCGCTTGCGGGGGGCTTTCGGCGCCGGTTCCTTCGCGGCGAGCCCCTTGGACACCGGCCCCTTCGGCGCCGGTGGAGCGGTGCGCTCGACCCCGTGCCACCAGCCCTGCCAGCTCCAGCCGCCCGGCCCCGTGACTGCGTAGAGCACGAAGCCCGCGGCGAGGCCGAGCTGGGCGAGGAAGAGTTCCTGCTCGACCCGGGCGACCGCGCCGGAGAACTCCCAGAACCGGTGCAGCAGCAGCCCAGCGGCCACCGCGTGGAGGGCGAGGCCAAGTCCGACGAGGCGCGGCAGCAGCCCGAGCGCCAGCAGCAGCGGACCGAAGAGGCCGATCACCACCGAGGCGGTCGCGACGGCATTCGGAGCCGGCATCCCGGTCGCGGCGAGCGTCAGGGCGAAGCCCGAGGGATTGAGGGCCCGCCCGATCGCCGCCGGAAGCAGGGCGGAGGCGAGGAGCAACCGCCCGGCGAGCAGGATTCCGTCGTTACGCACAGCCACCCGCCCCCTCATCCGATGCCAGGACGGTGGCGCGGGACCGGTTAAGAGGGCTCTACCGGAGCCCGCTCCCGAACAGCCGGCCGTGCTCGGTCCACAGCACCGTGGCGAGGGCGAGCCCGCTCAGGGCGCAGTAGCCCAGCGCCAGCGGGATGACGGTCCCGTCGAAGGACTGGCCGACCAGGAGGCCGCAGAAGGCCGCGAGCAGCGTGGTGTAGAAGCCGATGAACGACGAGGCGGTGCCGGCGATCGCCGCGAGCGGCTCCATCGCCAGGGCGTTGAAGTTCGGCATCGCGAAACTCATCAGAAACTGGCACGCCGCCAGGGTGGCGATCAGGAGCCAGAGGGGCGGCGTCCCGGCGAAGGCGAGGACCAGGGCGAGCTGGAGGCAGGCGGCGAGAAAAAGCCCGATCGTGCCCGCATGGGCGAGCCGCCGCATGCCGAGACGGCGCACGAGGCGCGCGTTGATCAGGGTCGCGACCCCCATCGCCCCGGCGATCAGCGCGAAGGCGACCGGGAACAGCGGCCCGAGATGGTAGAGGCCGGTATCGAAGACGGGTTGCGCCGAGCCGACATAGGCCATGATGCAGCCGGTCGTGAGGCCGAGCGCCGTGGCGTAGCCGAGGGCGGTCCGCGTCCGCACCGTGACGGCGATGCCCGCCCCGATCGCCCGGGCGGAGACCGGGCGGCGGAAAGCCGGGTGCAGGGTCTCGGGCAGGCGCGTGCCGAACCACGCGAGGGTGAGAAGCGCCAGCGCCAGCATCATGCCGAAGATCATGCGCCATCCGGCGACGAGGAGCACGGCCGCGCCGAGGGAGGGAGCGAGGATCGGCACGATGAGGAACACCATCATGCAGAACGACATCACCCGGGCCATGTCGCGCCCCTCGTGGCGGTCGCGCACGATCGCCACCGCGAGCACGCGGCCGGCCGCGCCGCCGATGCCCTGGATCGCCCGGGCGAGGAGCAGCACCTCGAAGCTCGGCGCCAGCATGGCGAGCACGCTGCCGGCGAGGTAGATGCCGATGCCGGCGATGAGGGCCGGGCGCCGCCCGGTCCCGTCCGAGATCGGGCCGTAGATGAGCTGGGCGGCACCGAAGCCCAGCATGTAGACGTAGACCAGGAGCTGGAGCCGGTTGGGATCCTGGACGGCGAAATCGTGCCGGATCGCCGGAAAGGCCGGCAGGAAGCTGTCGATGGTGACGGCGGTCAGGCCCATCATCAGCGCCATGAGGGCCACGAACTCGGCGAAGCCGGGGCCGGCCGAGCCCGAGTCGGTCCGGGTGGTCTCGGCGGGTTTCGCCTCGCCGCTCGCGCTGCTTGCCATGATCGTCCCGAGGGGCCGGCGCGCGGGAGGACGGCCGGTCACGGCCCCGAGCAGTGCCGGAGCCCGCCGGCTCCCGCAAGACGCGCCGGGGCATGGCAGCGATGCGGCCCATCCCGGCTCTCCGGCGGCGCGCCGACGGGACGTTCGGGTCACGGAAACCATGTGCCGCGACTCCCGGGGGGAGCGACCGGACGCGCCGGGACCCCTCCCTTTCGAGCCGCTTGATCGACGTGCAAAACTCGGCCACGTGGTTCGGCCTCGTGCGCGGCGTCACGATCCGGGCACCATCCGCTTCCCGACACCGGGCGCGAGGACGCCGCCCGCGATGCCCGATTCCCGCAAGGCCCCCTCGGCTGTTGACCCGGAGCCCGACCATGCCCGATGCTGGTGACCTGATCCACCCGGTGATCCTGTGCGGCGGGTCGGGGACGCGGCTGTGGCCGGCCTCCCGCGAGAGCTTCCCCAAGCAGTTCATCGCCCTCGCGGAGCCGGGACGCTCGTCGTTCCAGGCGACCGCTGCGCGGCTCCACGACTCCGCCACCTTCGCCCGGCCGGCGGTCGTCAGCGCCAACGACGCCCGCTTCCTCGTCGCCGAGCAGCTCGCGCAGGAGGGCATCGCGGCCGACATCCTGCTCGAGCCGTGCCGGCGCGATTCGGCCCCGGCGGTCGCCGTCGCGGCGCTTCACGCCGCCGCCCGCGATCCGCAGGCCCTGGTGCTGATCCTCGCCGCCGACCACGCGGTCGGGGACGACGGGGCCTTCGTCGCGGCCGCCCGGGCCGCCCGGGCCGGGGCCCGGGCCGGACACATCATGACGCTCGGCATCGCGCCGACCCATCCCTCCACCGCCTACGGCTACATCCAGCCGGGCGCCCCCCTGGCGGGCGCGGCCGGCACGGCCGGCGCCCGCACGATCGAGCGCTTCCTCGAGAAGCCGGACGCCGACCGTGCCGCCAGCCTGATCGCCGAGGGCGCCCTGTGGAACGGCGGCTACTTCCTGTTCCGTGCCGACGTGATGCTGGAGGAGCTGGCGGCCCACGCCCCGGCGGTGCTCGCGGCGGCGCGGGACGCCGTCGAGACCGCGACCCGCGACCTCGATTTCGTGCGGCTCGGCGAGGCGGCATTCGCCCGCGCCCCGCAGATCTCGATCGACTATGCGGTGATGGAGCGAACCGCCCGAGCCGGCGTGCTGCCGGTGAGCTTCCCGTGGTCGGATATCGGCACCTGGGGTGCGCTGTGGGAGGTCTTGCCCCGGGACGCCGACGGCAACGCGCTGCGCGGCCGGGTGGCGGTGCGGAACACCCGCAACAGCCTCGTCCATGCGTCGGGAGAGATCCTCACGACCGTGGTCGGCCTCGACGACGTGGTCGTGGTGACGACGGACGACGCGGTGCTGGTGACCAACCGCAGCGCCGGAGCGGAGGTGAAGGGCCTGGTCGAGGCCCTGAGGCGGCGGGGCGAGCCGGAGGCGGATGCCCATCGGCTGATGTACCGGCCCTGGGGCTCCTACCAGCGCATCGACATCGGCGCGCGCTTCCAGGTGAAGCGGATCACCGTGAAGCCCGGCGGACGGCTCTCGCTCCAGAAGCACCACCATCGTGCCGAGCACTGGGTGGTGGTGCGCGGCACCGCCGAGGTCACGGTCGACGGGGCGGTGCGGCTGGTCCACGAGAACGAGGCGGCCTACCTGCCGATCGGCTGCGTCCACCGGCTCGCCAACCCGGGCAAGATCCCGCTGGAACTGATCGAGGTCCAGGTCGGCAGCTATACCGGCGAGGACGACATCATCCGCATCGAGGACGTTTACGGCCGTGAAGGCGGCTGAGAATCCGGCAGGGAAGCCCCTCGGCATACCAAATGTGGTGCCAGGCGGATGGATGTGGCGCCGCATGTGGAGGGCGACGGCCCTCTCCAACGGATACGACGATCGACGAGGCCCTCGACCTAATTCGAGTGGTCTATGTCAATTCGGCGGCTTGGCTGAGGTCTGCGGATGGGCGCAAAGGTCGTCGTCGTTCAACCTTTGGTATAAAGAGCCTGATCGGTGCGGGATCCGATTCGGAAAGGCCAGGCCCCGTCGATGAGACGGGACATCCGTTTTGCCGGATCCCGGGTTGTCACGGCGATCGACTGTCGACGAATGGACCGTCAGGCTGATTGAAAAACGGACAACACCGATCACCTTGGGGCGGAAACGGGGTCGACCTTGAATCTCGGTGTTCCCGGAGGGCCGAGCCCGTCCGGAGCGACCATGGCGGTGCAGCTGGACTGGCTGCTGCGGTTCGACCCTGGCGTCGAGGCGCGGCACGAGGCGGAGCATGGCCGCGACCGCGTGGCCGGGCTTCGGCGTCTCGTCCTGTTCGGGATGATCATCTACAACTCCTACAATCTCTCGAGCTTCGCGGTGACGCCGGACATTGCCGGGCTGAGCGTCGTGGCCCGCCTGCTGGTGATCACGCCGATGTCGATCGCGGCCGCATGGCTGATCGCCCGCGTCGGGCCCGCCGCGCGCGAGAACATCCTCCTGTTCGGGATGATCGCCGCCGAGGCGACCCCGATCCTGCTGTTCTGGCTGACGCGGGCGCCTCTCGGCGACTACACGTTCGGCGAGGCGATCCTGGTCATCATCTTCGGCAACGTGCTGCTGGCGATGCGCTTCCGCCATGCGCTCGCCTTCACCCTCGTCTCGTGCCTGGTCGCTGCGGTGGCCGTCTCGACGAAACCGGGCCTCGACCCGGCCTTGCGCGACGTCCTGGCGATGCAGTTCGCCACCGCCTGCGGGTTCAGCCTCTACGCCAATTACCGGATGGAGCGGCTGCGCTGCCGGGACTATCTGCGGACCCTGACGGCCCAGCTCGCCTCGGAGGCCGCCGAGGCGGAACGCCGGATCTACCAGGGATTGTCGGGCACCGACGCCCTCACCGGATTGCCGAACCGCCGCGTCCTCGACGAGACCGCCGATCTCTGGTTCGGCGAGGCGGGCACGGCCGCCGTGCTGATGATCGACATCGATCACTTCAAGCCGCTCAACGACACCCTCGGCCACCCCGAGGGCGACGCCTGCCTGCGCCGGGTGGCGGCCCTATTCGCCACCGTCGCGTCGGGCCCCGACATCCTGGCCGCCCGGTTCGGCGGCGAGGAATTCGTCGTCATCATGCGGGATGCCGGGGGGGCGGAGGCGGCCCGGCTCGCGGCCGCCCTGGTGCGCGCCGTGGAGGCGCTCGGCATCGTCCATCCCGGACGCCCGGACGGCCTCGACGTGGTCACGATCAGCGTCGGCGTCGCGCTCAAGCCCGCGGGCGCCGCCGGCCTACGGAGCGCGCTGTTCGCCGAGGCCGATCAGGCCCTCTACGAGGCCAAGCGCCGGGGGCGGAACCGCTACGCCGTCGCGCCGGGAGCGGATGGCGCAACCGCCGCGACATCCGCCTGATCGGCGGAACTCGGGTGAGCCTCCGCGGCGTCGCCGCGTTACCGCCGCGTGCAGCGCAGGGCTTCGCGCTGGCAGGCGAAGCCCGGGGTCGAGCAGTGGAGGCCATCGCCGTCCCGGGTGCAGACGCGGCAGGAATCGGTCCATTCGCGGCAGCCGGGATCCTCGGCCGGGGACGTGGCGACCGGCCGGGGGGCTGTCCCCCGGGCCGGTGCGACATGGGCCACGAGAACCGTCGCCAGGGTGGCGGCAGCGGCGATCCAGGCGAAGGCGGCGTCGCGGGAGCGGTCGGGTCGGAAATCGGCCATGCCGGGGGTCCTCACCCGCCGCTCCGCGCCTGTCAATCCGGCTCCGTCTATTCGGCCGCCCGGAGGTCGGGCGCGCGCACGCCGGCGGCGGCGAGCCGGGGCGTGGCCGCGGCCTCGGCCACCGGCAGGTCCTGCTCCTCGGCGAGGACCACGAAGCGTCCGGCCTCGCCGTCATAGACCAGCAGGTGCCCGGTCTCGATCTCGAACAGCCAGCCGTGCAGGGTGAGCTGGCCCGCGGCCAGCGCGCTCGCCACCGACGGGTGGGTGCGCAGATGGTTGAGCTGCGCCAGCACGTTCTCCATCGCCAGGGCATGGAGGCGGCGCTTGTCGTCGATGTCGTCCGGGTAGGCGTCGCAGACGATCTTGCGGGCGGCCTCGCCGTGGCGCAGCCAGGCCGCCACGCTCGGCATCGTCTCGGTGAGGCCCGGCGTGAGCAGGCCCTTCATGGCGCCGCAATCCGAGTGGCCACAGACCACGATGTCGCGCACGCCGAGCGCCATCACCGCATACTCCACCGCCGCGGTCACGCCGCCCATCATCGTGGCGAATGGCGGCACGATGTTGCCGACGTTGCGGGTGACGAACAATTCTCCCGGGCCCGCCTGGGTGATCAGTTCCGGCACGACGCGGGAATCGGCGCACGAAATCACCAGGGCCTTCGGCTTCTGGCCGTCATGCACAAGGCGCTGATAAACCGAACGCTGGCTCGGAAACACCTGCTCGCGGAACTGCGTGAACCCCTGAACAATATTGTCCATCATCGGCAATCTCCTCTCTGCGGTCGCAGCGGCACGGGCCCGCCGGGGCCGCACCATGATGCCGAGAACGTCGCGAGAGGCCGCCGGGTTGCTCCGGGGCGGCGCCTCTCTCGCTGCGTCATCTGGCCCGGCGGCCGGCCGGGATGAGACGGCGGTCCTCGACCGTGACCGCTGGTCGGCGGCCGGCCGGCCTGCGTTGACGGCGCGGCGATTTCTGCGACGAAGGGGCGGCCGCGCATCCCCGGAGACCACCCCCGCCATGCACCCGCACACCTTCCTCTGCGTCGACGCCCATACCTGCGGCAACCCGGTGCGTGTGGTCGCCGGCGGGGCACCGGTCCTGCCCAACGTGCCGATGGGCGAGAAGCGGCAGATCTTCGTCGCCGAGCACGATTGGGTGCGCCGGTCCCTGATGTTCGAGCCGCGCGGCCACGACGCGATGTCGGGCTCGATCCTCTACCCGTCCTCCCGGGAGGATTGCGAACTCGGCGTGCTGTTCATCGAGGTCTCGGGCTGCCTGCCGATGTGCGGCCACGGCACCATCGGCACCGTCACGGTGGCGCTCGAGCAGGGCTTCGTGGTGCCGCGGGTCGAGGGGCGCTTGTCCCTCGAAGTCCCGGCCGGCAAGGTCGAGGTCGAGTACCGCCGCAACGGCCGCTTCGTCGACGAGGTCCGCCTCTACAACATTCCGAGCTACCTCCACGCCGCCGACGTGCGGGTCGAGGTGCCGGGCCTCGGGCCGCTGACGGTCGACGTGTCCTATGGGGGCAACTTCTACGCCATCGTCGAGCCGCAACCCGGCTGGGGCGGCCTCGACGCCATGACCTCCGCCGACATCCTGACCTGGAGCCCGAGGGTGCGCGAGGCGGTGCAGCGGGCCGTCGCCCCGGTCCATCCCGAGGATCCGCGCATCCAGGGCCTGAGCCACGTGCTATGGGCCGACCGCCCGAAGCACCCGGAGGCCCATGCCCGCAACGCCGTGTTCTACGGCGACAAGGGCATCGACCGCTCGCCCTGTGGCACCGGCACCTCGGCCCGGATGGCGCAGCGGGTCGCCAAGGGGCTGCTGCGGGTCGGCGAGGATTTCGTCCACGAGAGCATCATCGGCACGCTGTTCCACGGCCGGGTCGAGGCGGCGGCGGAGGTCGGCGGGCGCCCCGCCATCCGCCCGAGCATCGGCGGCTGGGCCCGGGTGATCGGCCACAACACCATCCTGGTCGACGAGCGCGACCCTCTCGCCTTCGGCTTCCAGCTGACCTGAGACGGGCGGGGCGTTCTACTGCGACGCCCCCTCCCCGATCATCGTGAAGCCCCGCGCCTCGAAGAAGCGCCGGGCGGCCTTGCTTCTCAGATAGGCGAGGAAGCGAGCACCGCCCTCGCCCTTGGCCTCCGCCGTCACCGCGAAGGGATAGACCACCGGCGGGTGGCTCCCTTCTGGGAACACTCCCACCACCTTCACCCCCGGATCCGCCTTCGCGTCGCTCTCGTAGACCACGCCGAGCGGCGCCTCGCCGCGGGAGACGAGCGCCAGGGCCGCCCGCACGTTGTCGGCCTGGGCAAGCCGCGGCTGCACCTGCGCCCACAGGCCGAGTCTCTCGAATGCCGCCTTGGCGTATTTGCCGATCGGAACCGAACTCACCTCGCCGGTCGCGAGCCGGCCGTCGGGCCCGAGCGCCCGGGCGAACCAGTCCGGCGTGAACGACGCCTCGGCCACTGTCGCATCCTTCGGCGCCACCACGACGAGGCGGTTGGCGAGCAGGTTCACCCGCGTCTCGGGCCGGATCAGCGTGCGGGCGGCGAGGTAGTCCATCCAGTCGAGGTCGGCGGAAGCGAAAAGGTCGGCCGGCGCGCCCTGCTCGATCTGGCGGGCCAGCGCCGACGAGGCGGCGTAGCTCGCCCGCACCGGGATTCCACTCTCGGCCGTGAAGGCTTTGCCGGCCTCGTCGAGGGCGTTCTTCAGGCTCGCGGCCGCGAACACCGTCGCGGGCTCCGCCGCCGAAGCCGGGGCCGCGAGGAGGAGCAGGCCTAAGCAGACTTGCGTTGCCAGGCCAACGCTTCGTCCGCTCAGGGTCTTGTTTGATCGCAGATTTCTGCCGCCGAACCGGCAACCACTTCGGCGAAATCTGCTTAGGGCCCAGAGGGCCCGGGCAGGGCACATGGCAGGAAGTCCTTCGCACGTCGCGACCCGCAGGTCGGGGCCGCTCCGTTATATGCCGCCATGCATAGCGGAGGCCAGAGGCCGCTACTGCCAGAGGCCGGCCTTGCGCGCCTTCGCATTCGCTTCCGCCGCCTGCAATTCCGGCGGTGCGCCCGCCGCGGCCCGACCCGCCCCGTTGAACAGGACGACCTCGGAGAGGTCCTGGTCCCCGGTGCGGCAGCGGTAGAGATCCGCCCCGCCGGCCGGCTGGCACGTCACCTCGCGCCGACGCAGGTACTGGCGGAACTCGCGGGCGAAGGCACCGCCCTGACCCTCGACGCCGGCAAGCCGCACGCTCTGTCCGTCGAGACGCAGCCGGCCGGTATCGATGACCCGCGGCACGCCGCGCAAGGACGGCGTCGCGGCCGGGCGCTCGTCGGGGCTCTGCCAGGCCAGGCGGCCGACGCTGCGGGCCGTGCTGCCGGTCTCGCGGGCCGCCTCGCGCGCCTCGGCCACCGGCGCCGGGCGGGCCTTCGCCACCTGGGCCGCCAGATCCTGGAACAGTGCCTCGGGCCCGTCTCCGGCCCCGTTCTCGGTGGTCGTGCCGGACAGGGAGATGCCGACCAGGAGATCGCCGACCGGGCCGACGAACATCCCGTCCCGGCTGGCCGGATCGTCGGCGCCCTCCGGGGGGCGAGCGAGGCTGGCGAGCAGCGTGAGCAACGCTCGTCGCCGCTCCGCCGCCGGCATCGGCCCGGCGACGAGCCGGTCGTAGACCGGCCGGCCGTCGCGGTCGAGATGGCGCAGGCTGGCGCTCGCGGCGCGGCGGGCCTCCGGCGTCGGGCCGAGCGGAGCGCCGCCGGCGACGACCGCCCGCACGCCGCCATCGGGACCGAGGACCAGGAGGCCGGCCCGGGCGGCGCCCCGGCCGGCAGCGTCGAGGCGGCGTTCGACCGCCTTCTCGGCCATCGCCTGAAGGTCACGGTCGAGGGTCGTGCGCAAAACCGCCTCCCGCGGCGGCTCGGGGCCGAGACGGTCGGCGGCGGCGGCCAGGACGAGGTCGGGGACGCCGCTGCGGGTCACCGGCGTGGTGCCGGCAGGGCTGAGACCGTCGAGGGTGCGGCTGGCCTCCGCCGCCTCCGCCGCGCTCAGCGTCCCGCGCATCACCATGCCGTCGAGCACGGCGTGGCCGAGAGTCCGGATCGCCGCCACGTCCCGGTCGGGCCGGAGATCGGGGTTCAGGCTCAGCCCGGCGAGATAGGCCGCCTCGGCGGTGCCGAGGGCTGCGGCCTCCTTGCCGAACAGGATTCTGGCGGCGGCGTCGATGCCGGTCAGGCCGGGACCGAACGAGGCGAGGCCGAGGGCACGGGCGAGAATCTGCCCGTCGCTCTCCCGCGCGGAGAGCCACAGGACCAGGATCGCCTCTCGCACCCGGTCGGCGAGGCTGCGGGCATCCCCGGGAGCGGCTCCGATGAGGTCGTGGCGGACCAGGCGCTGGGTCAGGCGCGGACCACCCGAACGGGGGCCATCGCTGATCGTGTCGCGGAAGGAACGACCGACCACCGCCGCGATGCCCCCGGCATCGAGCCGGTACTCGTCCTCGAACCACGGATCCTGCGCGGCCAGGAATGCCTGACGCATGGCCGGCGCCACCGCCTCCAGAGGCAGCAGCTGCCCCTGCACCAGCCCACGACGGGCGACTGGCGTGCCATCCTCCGCCTGCACCGTGATGGTACGGGGCGTGGGCTGCGTCCCGCCTAAGGGCGGCAGCGTCGCGGCGCACCAGCCGAGGAAGACCGCAGCGCCTCCGAGTGCACCCAGGCCCGCGAGCACCAGGGCGCGTCCCCAGGGCAGCGCCCCGGCCCGCCGCGCCGCGCCGGCGACGCGCGACGCGAGCGGATGGGCGCCCACGCGCCCGGCCGCGTCCTGCCATGCGGGGGCGACCCGGCGCAACGGCGCCGCGGCAACGGACATGGCCGGGTGGAGATGCCCGGCGATGGCGCTCCCGGCGCGGGCGGCGCCGGTGCGGATCTGGTCCAGGCCGGTCACGAGCCCCCGACCGACGGCGGAGACGCGGGAGGGAGCGGAAGCCCCCGGCCTCTCCGGCGGCCGCGCCGGTGGGCGCGACAGATCTATCCAGTCCCGCCCGGGCTGCGTCGTCATCGGCTCCGCCACCATCCTGTCCGCTCAACTCCCGTCCCGACGCAGCCGTGCCCATCACGCCGATGCAGACGGCGCAACGGCTACGGTCTCCAGCAACGTTGGCGTTGCGGAAACAGTTCCGCGCCGGCAGGACCGCGCCTGCGCAAAGACCCGCGCCTGCACACAGACCGGCCTCCGGTCAGTCAGAGGGATGTCGCGCGCCGTGGCGGCACGTCTTCGCCCGCATGATCGGCCATCTTCAGGCAATTACGTCAGATGACGCGCGAATAATCTTGAACTATATTTTACTATCAGCATCTCAAGCATCATCGAAGCGCCATCGTGTTCATTCCGGCGCGCGTGAGGCCAACTGGCCCTGAACAGATTGACAGTCGGACGGCCCGCGCGGCTGCTCGGCACTTTGGCCCATGCGCAGAGGACCGGGAGTCCGGGCATGGGTTGAGCGCCGGGGCGCGGCCGCGACATGGGCCGGTCCCGCGCCGAGCCGGGCGCCGGCAGCACGCAGACTGACCGGGCGGACAGCACAGACGGATCGCGCGACCGCGACGAGACCACCAGCACCGCATGGATCGCCGCGGCGACCGGGCGGACCGCGTGGCGGGCAAGGAGTACCGCACCGGGTTGCGGCAATGGACCGCCCGGGTCCCGATGCGATTGTGCTGATCCGGGTCATGCGCTACCGCCGAGGATCTGCGGGCCGCCCCCGTTCCGCCCGGTTGAGGCCGCAGGGATATGGCCGACCATGCCGCGGCGTGCGGGACGTGTTCGGGAGGACCAGGATGCCGGGGCGTGCGCCCATCTCCATCGTCGGCCCGGGCGGTCCACCCGTCCGCGTCGCTCCGTCCGTCCGGCTCGCCCCGGCCGGTGCCCCCATCCAAGCCAGCCGAGCAGAGTCGACGCACCGATGCTGAAGACCGCCATCGTCGCGGCGCGGGACCGCCAGCGCCTCCAGGAAATCGCCGGCATCCTGATCGGGTTCGGGGTCAACAAGGTCGTCGATCGGCTCGGCCTGCGGTCGATCCCGCGGCTCGCCTGGCGCAGCACGCCCGCGGTCGACCTCGCCCGCCTGTCCCAGCCCGAGCGCCTGCGCCGGGCGATCGAAGCCCTGGGGCCGACCTTCATCAAGCTCGGCCAGGTGCTGGCGAGCCGCGCCGACCTGCTCGCCCCGCAATGGACCGAGGAGCTGGGCAAGCTCCACGACAAGGTCGCGCCCCTGCCCTGGGACGTGATCCGTCCGCAGCTCGAGGCCGATCTCGGCGCCCCGCCGGCCGAGATCTTCTCGGAATTCGACACCAACCCGATCGCCTCGGCGTCGATCGCCCAGGTCTATCGCGCCCGGCTGGAGACCGGCGAGGAGGTGATCGTCAAGGTCCGGCGCCCGGGCTTGCAGAAGATCATCGAGGCGGACCTGCGGCTCCTGTCGCACGCCTCGCGCATCGTCGAGACCGAATGGCCCGAGATGTCCCGCTACCGGCCGACCGAGCAGATGCGTCACATCGCCAACGGCCTGCGGGAGGAGCTTGATCTCGCCAACGAGGGCCGCAACTGCGAGATGCTGGCGGCCCTGTTCACCGATCGCGAGGACGTCGTCTTCCCGAAAGTCTATTGGGAATACACCTCCGAGCGGGTGCTGGTGCAGGAATTCATCCACGGCATCCCGCCGACGGACACGCGGCGCCTGGAGGAAGCGGGGCTCGACCGTAAGGTGCTGGCCCAGCGCGGGGTCGACGCCTTTCTGCAAATGGCGCTGATCGAGGGCCTGTTCCATGCCGACCCGCATCCCGGCAACCTGCTGGCGATGTCTGGCAACCGCATCGCCTTCATCGATTTCGGGATCGTCGGGCGGCTGTCGCAGCGTCGGCGTTCGCAACTGCTCGTCCTCATCGGCGCGATGCTGCAAGAGGATGCCGACGGGCTGATGGCGGTGCTGCTCGACTGGACCGGCGCCAGCAATCCGGACCTGACCCGGCTGGAAGCCGCCTCGCAGGCGTTCGTCACCCGCCACAACGGCGCGACGCTCAATCTCGGCCTCGTGCTGACCGACTTCATGACCATGGCGCGCGAGAACGATCTCGCGATGCCGACCGACCTCGCGATCCTCTTCAAGGGCCTCGTCACGGCGGATGGCGTGATGCGCCAGCTCGACCCGGCCTTCGACCTGTTCGCGGCCGCAGGCCCGACGGTGAGCCGCCACATGCGGCAGCAATTCTCGGTCAAGGACCTGAAGGGCCGGTTCCAGGGCCTGGCGACGGGGCTCTACGGGGCAGCCTCCGAATTGCCGACCCTGATCCACCTGATGCTGGTGCGGCTCAAGCAGGGCCGGGTCACGGTCGAGATCGAGCTCAAGGGCATGGACAAGCTGACCCGCGGCATCGAGCGCGCCGCGGCCCGGGTGGCGGTCGGCCTCGTGGTGGCGGCCTTCGCCACCCAGCTCGCACCGCGGCTGATGGAGCACGGCACCCCGGCCTTCGCCACCATCGGCATCCTGGTCCTGACGATCGGGATCGGCTGGATCCTGCTCCTCGCCCGCAACCGCTGACGACGAACAGGGCCGCCCCGCTGCCGGGACGGCCCCCTGCCCTGTCGCCGGGCGCGCTTCGCTCAGGCGGCGAGGCGGCGGTTGCGCTTGCGGGCGTGCAGGTCCTGCGCCGCCCGGGTGGCATGGCGCGGGCTGCGGAAGATCTGGCCGTCCAGGGTCTGGAAGTCCGGATGGGCGGAGAAGAAGCGGAAGCCGTCGGTTTCGGGAACGACGATGCCGGCGGAGGTCTCGCCGACCTCGACGATGCGGGCAGGCTGCATGGGCGTGTGTCTCCGGTCGCGGCCGCCGCTCGGGGCGCCGCGGAAATTCGGTCTCGGGTCGAAGCTCAGCAAAAGTCGGGCCGTCCTTGCGCGGCCCAGGCGGACGGCGCGCCCCTCAGACGCGGCGGCCGCCGCGGCGACACGGTGTCCGGGAAACCAGAACGGCGCAGCCGGCGACGGGGGGGCGGCAGGTCAGCATCGCTGCAATCTCCGGGTTGGACCACTGGCGCCGGGCGGGCGCCAGGGTGCTTTAGCGTTTGGTCTCGCGGCGCAATCGCCTCAAATCACCGCGGCGCCGGGGGCCGTGCGATCGACCCCGGATGCCCAGGAAGAATCGGCCGAATGGGCATCTCTGTCAACGAGAATGTTCTTTTTATAGAACAGCTTGAAAGACAAGGCGCTTTCCCTTGCACCCTCTGCCCGAGAAGAAAGCGATAGGCCGACTCGGTCCGGCGCCGTCGCCTCGCGCACGACCGAGAATCGTTCTATAAAACAAACAAGGCGGCGCAGAGCGGTCTGGCGCATCATCGCCGGGTGGCGCAGGATACGGTCCTGGACGGACCGGAGAATGCCGATGTCGGACGCTCCCCACGATCACCCCCATCCTCATGCCTCCTCTCACGACGGACCGCGCTGGAAGCATGACGGCGTCCGGGTGATCACGGGCGACAAGCTCGACCCCAATACGGCGCAGACCCCCGGGATGTTCCGTCAGGCGGCGATCAACCACGCGCGGGTCGGGGCTCAGAAGATCTGGGCCGGCACCGTGGCGATCGAGCCCGACGCCAAGACCGGGGTCCACCATCACGGCGCGCTCGAGAGCGTGATCTACGTGGTGCGCGGCCGCGCCCGGATGCGCTGGGGCGAGCGTCTCGAATTCGTCGCCGAGGCGGGCCCGGGCGACTTCATCTACGTGCCGCCTTACGTGCCGCACCAGGAGATCAACGCCTCGCCGGACGAGGCGCTGGAATGCGTCCTGGTGCGCTCGGACAACGAGGCCGTGGTGGTCAACATCACCGACATTGAGCCCGTCGAACGGCCGGACGCCGTCTACTGGATCGATCCGATCCACACGCATCCCTGACCCCATGCGCCCGCGGAGGGCATCGACAACGCAGGAGAATAGTCCGGGTTCCATGCTGCCGGTTTCGAGAGCCCGCAGTTTCCCATGGAGCGATGTCGCAGATTTCGCCTCGATCCCGGACCGTCTTCATTGAGGCGGCAGCGGATCGGCCGGGCGGGGGGCGGAATCCGGGGCCAGGCAGGACAGTGCCCCCCGCGCATCACGTCTCAGGACGACTTGCAGGTCCGGGATTTCCGGGCGGTGCTTAACCCCCTGTTAAGCACGCTGCGCGACCCTCGGGGCAATTCCTGATCATCCCGAGGTTCCCATGCCCGCCCCGCAGGCCCGCCTGCCCTTCTCGGACGACTGCCCGGTCTCCCTCGACGTGCTCGGCACGCTCTATCGCGGCGACACGGAGGCGGTGGAAACGGTCCTCGCCGACATCCCGTCGGCGACCCGCGCCCGCCTGGCAGCCTACCTGTACGGCAAGAGCCACCTTCATGCCCTCGGACTGCGCGTCGCCTCCGCCTGCACCGAGACCGACCTCGTGCGGGTGGCCGGCCATGCCGGGGCCGTGCTGTTCGCCCAGTCCCGCACCGCCCCGCCCGCCTCCGAGACCCGCCCGACCGGCCAGCGCCGCATCAGCCTCGCGGGCAGCCGCACGGTGGCCTGACATTGGCCTGTGGGCCGTGCGGGTTTCGCCGGCTTCAGCTTCTCGCCGTTCCCCGCTTGTGGTTCGGCGCGAACCCGTGCTATTGCCCCGCCTGCGCTGGCGATGGCGCCCGCGGAGAGGTGGCAGAGCGGTTGAATGCACCGCACTCGAAATGCGGCATGGGCGCAAGTCCATCGGGGGTTCGAATCCCTCCCTCTCCGCCAAACTTGCTAAAAGCTCAATCATTCCGGTAAGTTGCTGTCCCGCAACGGTTTTGTACGGCCCGCTTGGTACAAACGGGTGGTACAAATGCCCCTACCGATGGCCCGTTCCTGGAAGCACCACAACGGCGTCTACTACGCTCGCAAGGGCGTGCGGGCCCACCTGCAGGCGCTCGTGGGCAAATCGACCGTGATGGTCAGACCTCGGGACGAAGGACTCCGACGAAGCCCGCCGGCTGCACCCCGAGGCGATCCGCGAGATCCAGGAATGGTTGGCGGCGCTTGAGGCCGGACCGAAGGAACTGAGCGAGCGAGAGGCTCACGAACTCGCCTCCCGTGTCCGCGACGACTGGGTCGCCCTTCACCGCGATAATCCGAGCCGCAACCCGTGGCGGACCGATCTCTTGGAGCGCCTGTGGTGGAACAGGAGAGCCGGACTGTGGGGTCGGCCTGACCTGATCCATCAGGTGCTGCATGGCGAGTACGCCGATCGTGGTGAGAACGGGATGGAGGTGCTTTGCTACGAGCAGGCCGATCAGCTCATCGAAGCAACGGGCTTGCCCGCCTCGACCGCATAGGCCACGTCGCGAGCGAGGTGCGCTGGGTGTATGGTCCCGGAGTGAGGTGGTGCGGGTCGATGTTGGACCGGTCTGGATCTTTGGTCCAGGCCTGACAGATGGTTTGGGACGGGGTTTTCCAGCGTAGCGCCTTGAGGTGCTTGGCGAAGTTGTAAGCTGTGACGAAGGCCAGCACGTGCGCCTTCAAGCTCTGCAGGTCATCGTCGTGGAAGACCTTGACGGTCGCATCCTTGATCGTCCGGTTCATGCGTTCAGCCTGACCATTGGTCCAAGGATGGTACGGTTTGGTCAGGCGGTGTTCGATACCATGCTCGATGCAGACGCGATCGAAGATATGCGGACCTAGAAAGCGCCGGCTCGGCCCTGTCCTGTTTTTTGGCAGATCAGCGAAGGCCATGCCATTGTCGGTCAGGACCGTGTGGATCTTGCAGGGAACGGTTGACACAACGTTCCGGAGGAACGCCGATCCTTCGATCTTACTGGCACTCTCGTGGAACTCGACGTAGGTGAACTTCGAGACGCGGTCGATCGCCAGGAACATGACCAGCTTGCCCTGGGCATGGCGCGCCTCGCCGCTGTCGATATGCACGTAGCCGATCTCGTAAGTCTTGAACCGCTTGCGCGTCTGCGCCGTCTCGGCTGCCGGAAGACGAGAGATGCTGTGCCGTTGCAAACAACGATGCAGGGCGGAGCGACTGAGGCTCGGGATCGTGTCACGCAGGCAGGCCAGAACATCGTCGAGTGGCAGCCATATCCGCCGCCGGAACTCAACCACAATCGCTTCTTCGGCCGGTGTCAGGACCGTGCTTCTGGACGTCTTCGGTCCCATTGGCGCATCCGTCGTCACCGTCCGTTTGTGCCATTTCGCGACTGTCTTGGGGTTCAGTCCGTACTGGGCAGCAAACGCGCGGCTACTTTCTTGCGACGCTTGGAGCTCGGCTCGACTACGCGGTGCAGCCGGGAAGAACTCCTGCCATAGTGCATCCTCCGTCTGACGCGTCAGCGCCAATAATGCACCATCACACTCCGGGACCAAACATCTAGGTGGAAACGGCAAGGTGAGCAGGGATGGCTAAGCCCCGTGAACGGCGGCTCATACGGGTTTGCCACACGCCGATTTTTCACCCAGCCTTATCGAGCCGACATCCTGGCCCCGGCGTCGAGGCTGATCGTGGTCGCGTTGAAGTACGTGTTCTCGACGACGTGCCGCACCAGCATCGCGAACTCCGCTGCGTGCCCCATTCGCTGGGGAAACGCGAGATTGCGTTCGATGATGCCTTGTGCCACCGGCGGCGGCAGGCCCGCGACCAGCGGCGTCTCAAACAAGCCAGGGGCAATCGTAACGACCCGGATGCCGTACTCCGCCAGGTCGCGGGCCACCGGCAGCGTCAGGCCGACGATGCCAGCCTTGCTGGCGCTGTAGGCGGCCTGACCGATCTGCCCCTGTGTCGCCGCGCCGGACGCGGTATTGACGATCACCCCACGCTCACCGGTCACTCCGTCGGGGGCGTTGGCCGCCATGGCGACGGCAGCCAGGCGTATGAGGTTGAACGTGCCTGTCAGGTTGATCGCGATCACCTTGTCCCACACCGCCAACGGGAACGGTGTGCCGCGCGACACGGTCTTGGCCGCGTCGCCCACGCCGGCGCAGCTGACGACCACATGAACGGAACCGAACGCCGCGAGCGTCGCATCGATCCCGGCTTGAACGCTCGCCGCCTCCGTCACGTCCGCCGTCATGGTCACGACGCTGCCCTTGAGCGCCTCGTCCAGGTGCCGCAGCCGCTCCGCATCGCGGTCCAGCGCGCCGATGCGCGCACCGGCCTCCGCCAGGGCCCGGCAAGTCGCGAGACCAAGGCCCGAGGCCGCTCCGCTGACGACTGCAACCTTGCCGTTGAGGTTCATGCGCGAGCTCCATCGTGCCGGGCGAGAATGGTGACCACGGCTGCCGCCTCCTCCACGCCGTGGAAGCCGCCGCCGTTCTCCGCAACCGCCAGCCGCGCGCCCTCCACTTGGCGCGGTCCCGCCCGGCCGCGGAGCTGCTGCACCAGCTCGAACACCTGGCCCAGCCCGGTGGCCCCGATTGGGTGGCCCTTCGACTCCAGCCCGCCCGACGGGTTAACCGGAATGCGCCCGCCCAGGCTGGTTTCGCCGCGTTCGGCTATCCAGCCGCCCGCGCCGATCTCGCACAGGCCCAGGTTCTCCACCTGCACGATCTCCGCAAAGGCGGAGGCGTCGTGGACCTCGGCGACGGACATGTCGCCGGGCCCGACCCCGGCCTGTTCGTATGCCTTCAATGCCGCCACCCGGCACAGGTGGCGATCAAACGCATTCCAGGCCCGGTCGCTGCCGCTGGTCAGCACGCTCGCCAGCAGCTTGACGGGGGCCGCGTCCGGGAAGCGGGACAGGGCCGCCTTGGTGCAGAGGACCGCCGCGGCAGCGCCGTCGCTGATGGGCGAGCACATCGGCAACGTCAGCGGCCACGCGATCACCGGGCTGGCGAGCACCTCCTCGACAGAGAATTCCTTCCGGAACTGCGAGAGAGGGTTCATGGTCGAGTGATGGTGGTTCTTCGCCGACACCGCCGCGATCTGTCGCTGCGTGGTGCCGAACGCCTTCATGTGGCCCCGTGCCATGGAGGCGTACAGCTGCATGAAGGGCGAGTGGACGCCGGGCCCGATGCCCTCCGGCGGGGACACGCCCGCGCCGATGCCGGACAGGTTGGCCAGCACGGATTGCGTGTCATGCACGTCCCATGCGCCCTCGAAGATGGCCGAGGACTTGGTCTTGTCCGCGTCGTGCATCTTCTCGACGCCCACCGCGAGCGCCACCTCCGACATGCCGGCGCGCAGGCTGGCGACGGCCTGGTAGAGGGCCGTACTGGCGCTGGCGCAGGCGTTCTCGACGTTGATGATCGGCAGGCCCGAGAACCCCATCGCGCGCAGTGCTACCTGCCCGGCCACGGCGTGCTGGCCTTCCATGATCGCCTGGGTGGTGTTGGAGAAGAGCGCCAGCTCGATGTCGCCGACCGTGGCACCCGCGTCCCGGAGGGCGGCGGTCACGGCCTCGTTCACCAGCGACTTGACCGAGCGGTCCAGCATCTTGCCGAACGCGGTCATGCCGGCGCCGATGATGAAGATTTCCTCTGCCATGCGGTGTCCTCTGATTCATCGTCCCTGAAATGCCGGTTCCCGGCGTTCTGCGAACGCGGCGAGGCCTTCGTTCCGGTCGAAGCTCGCGGCGTAGCCGGCGTTGACGGCAAGCTCCCGCTCCAGCGCCTCCTCCAGCGTCCCGTCCAGGCTGGCCCGGGACAGTTCCTTCATCCGGCGCAGGCCGAGCGGGCTGCGCGCGGCGATCTCGGCGGCGACGAGTTCGGCAGCGGCGGGCAGTTCGGCATCGGGCACCACTTTGTTCACCAGCCCTGCCGCGACCAGCTCCGCTGCGGGCAGCAACGCCCCGGTGAAGAACAGCCAGTTGGCCCGCGACACACCGATCCGCCGGGGAAGGCGGGCGGAGGCGCCGGCGCCGGGCAGCAGGCCGTATTTCGCGTGCCCGTCGCCGATGCGGGCGGTCTCGGCCGCCAGAACCACATCGCAGCACAGCACGAGCTCCAACCCGCCCGCGACCGTCACTCCGTTGACCGCCGCGACGACCGGTTTGGGGCACGCCTCGATGCGCGACATGGTGGCGCTGGCCCGGCGCAGGAACGCCATCGTCGCCGCGTCCCGCTCGGCCATCGGCATGGCGTGGACGAAGGCGAGGTCGGCACCCGCGCAGAAGGCGCGACCGCACCCGGTGACGACGAGGCAGCGCACGGACGGGTCGGCCTCCACCTCGTCGAGGATGGCATGAAGCCGGTCCAGCATCGCGGGGCCGATCGCGTTCAACTCGCGCGGGCGGTTGAGGGTGATCCAGGCGGCCGGGCCGCGCCGGTCCAGAAGGGCATCCATGGCTCTACGCCGCCTCCCGCCGGACGGCGCCGGACGCGATGCGGCCGAGCCGCCCCGCCGCCGCATGGAATTCCCGTTCCAGCCGCGCCACCAGCTCTGCCGCAGGCACCGTATCCCGGGTCGCGCCGACGCCCTGCCCGGCGCTGAGGATGTCGCGCCAGCGCTTGGCCCCCTCGCCCAGAACCCTGGTCACGTCCATGGTGCCGACCGCCGCACCGTCGCGCAGGTTGGTCGTCGGCATGGTCTGCCGCAGCCAGTTGGCACCCACCCCGTCCACCTCGGCCGAGTACTCGATGTCATCGATGTTCGAGGCGATCACCATCTGCTTCATGCGCGCCGAGGCCAGGCTCTCGGTCGTGTTGACGAAGCGGGTGCCGACATAGGCGAGGTCCGCCCCGGCCGCGATGGCGCCGGCGATCGCTGCGCCGTCGATCATGCAGCCCGACAGGATCAGCGCCTTGTCGCCCAGCAGCGGCCGCAGCTCGCCGATGAAGGCGAAGGGATTGTATAACCCGGCATGTCCGCCCGCTCCGGCGCACACGGCGATGATGCCGTCCACGCCCGCCTCCAGCGCGCGTTTGGCGTGCCGCATGTTGATCGCGTCGTGGAACACGAGACCGCCATAGGCATGGACCGCATCCACCACCTCGCGCGTGATGCCCAGCGCGGTGATCAGGATCGGCACCTGGTACTGCACCGTGAGGGCCATGTCGGCGTCCTGGCGGCGGTTGGTGCGATGAATGGCGAACTGCGCCGCCCAGGGCGCTGCACCGGGCGCCGCACCGCCGCCCAGCCGGCCGCGTATGTCCTTCAACCAGGCCTCGTAGCCCTCGGGCGTGCGCTGGTTGAAGCTGGGGAAGGTGCCGACCATGCCGGCGCGGCAGGTTTCCACCACCAGGTCCGGCCCGGACACGAGGAACAAGGGCGAGGCGATAGCCGGGAGGCGCAGGCGGCCGGCCAAGGAAGCTGGGATCATGGGTCAGGACTCCGTTGCACGGTCGCTCGGGTGGCGCGGAGGATGATCAGGGGGCGGTTGCGTGTCCCTCCCAGTACCGGGCGCGGACGGCCCGGCGCAGCACCTTGCCAACAGTGCTGCGCGGCAGCTCGTCCACCACCTCGACGAGCTTGGGCGCCTTCACGCTACCCAGTTCTGCCTTGCAGCAGGCGATCAGCTCGTCCGCGTCCAGTGTGCAGCCGGGCTTCAGCTCCACGGCGGCCAGCACGGCCTCGCCCCACTTGGGGTGCGGGACGCCGACCACCACGCAATCCCGTACGGCCGGGTGGGCCAGGACCACCTGCTCGATCTCGGTCGGGAAGACGTTGAAGCCGCCCGTGATGATCATATCGCTCTTGCGATCAACGATGTAGAGGAAGCCGTCCGCGTCCTTGACGCCGATGTCGCCCATGCGGTGGAAGCCGTTGATGCGCGTGGCCACGGTCTTCTCCGGCTCGTTGTAGTAGCCGGCCATGACGAACCCGCCGCGGATGGCGATCTCGCCCCGCTCGCCCGGCGGCAGTACCGTGCCCTCCTCGTCGATGATCTCCACGCGCGCGAACGGTCCTTCCCTTCCGCACGACGCGATGCGCCCGGCATGGGCGGGCGTGACGAGAACGTCCGCCAGTTCGTCCGGGCGCAGAACGGTGTTCATCACCAGCGTCTCGGTCGAGCCGTACAGGTGGCAGAGGATCGGGCCGAACCGATTGATCGCCTCGCGCAGCTTTTCCGCCGACATGGGCGCGGCGCCGAAAGCGAAGTGCTTGAGGGTGGAGCAGTCGTAGGCGTGGAGCCGCGGGTGGGCCAGCAGCATGTAGATGATCGTGGGCGGCAGGAACAGGAACGTCACCCGGTGACGCTCAATCAGCCCCAGCACAACGTCCGGGTCCGCGGACGGGCTGAGCACGGTGGTGGCGCCCAAGCCGGACAGGGCCCAGTGGATGACGCCCGCCGCATGAGTGAGCGGGGCGACGACCAGGTGCACAGGTGGAGCCGTGAAGTCGAACGCCGCCCAGTAGCCGGCGGTGTTCATCTCGTATGTGCGGTTGGTGTGCACGGCACCTTTGGGCACCCCGGTCGTGCCGCCGGTGGACAGGATGGAGACCGGGTCATCCATCCTGCGATCCGGCAAGGGAGCGCCGGGGGCGAACCCAGCTGCCCACTCCATCATGGCTGGCCCGGCGCCGTCGGGAGCGTCGATGGGAATGGCGCCCAGGAGATCCGGCATGCCCTCGCGCATCGCTTCGACATGGGCGCACAGGCTGGAATGGTAGAAGACCCAGCGCACATCCAGCGAGATGGCCTGACGCACGGTGTCCGCGACCGTGTTGCGGTAGTTGAAAGGAACCCACACGCAGCCGGCTTTGATGATGCCGTACTGCGCGACGAGCCCGAGCGGGTGGTTGGGCGTGAGAAGACCGACATGGAGCCCGGCGCCGGCACCGGCGCGAACCAGGGCATTGGCGACCTTCTCCACACGGGCCGCCATCTCGCGGTGGCTCAGGGTCTGCCTCTCGTCAACGACGAACGCCCGTTCAGGAAAGCGCCGGGCTGCCCTTTCGAATTGTTCGATGACGAGCATGACCCCTCTCCCTGTTCCGCATGCGGCGCCTGCGGCACCTCGCTTTTCACGGATGATAGGCAATATGACTTTCGAGTCAATCGAATTGACTCTATGGTCGGACGACCGTGAGGGTCTCGAGGGAGGAAGGCATGGAAGACAGTGGAACCATTCGCGCTATCGACGGGGTCATCAGAGCCCGACGCTCCGTCCGCGCCTTCCTGAAGCGCTCCGTGCCGACGGCGCTCGTCCGCGAGATCCTAGAGGTGGCCGCCCGCGCTCCCTCCGGCGTCAACACGCAGCCCTGGAAGGTCCACGTGCTGACCGGTCCGGCGCTGAAGGGGCTATCTGACGCGATCGTCGCGGCGTTCGATCGCCCGGACCCTGGCGACCCGCACGTCGCGGAGTTCACGTCCTACCCCGACCAGTGGCTATCCCCTTACCAGGAGCGCCGCCGCAAGCTCGGATGGGACCTCTACGGGCTGCTCGGCATCGCCAAGGGTGACGCAACGCGCATGCACGCCCAGATTCGCCGCAACTACGAGTTCTTCGATGCGCCGGTCGGCCTGATCTTCGTCATCGATCGCGTGATGGCCAAGGGTAGCATGCTGGACTACGGCATGTTCATGCAGAACGTCATGCTGGCGGCCAAGGCGCGTGGGCTCGACACCTGCCCGCAGGCGGCGTTCGCGACCTATCACCGGGTCATCACGCGGCAGCTCGGCATCCCGCCGGAGCAGGTGGTGGTCTGCGGCATGTCTCTCGGCTACGCCGACGGGGACGCCGTCGAGAACACGCTGAAGACGCACCGCGAAACGGTGGACAGCTTCGCCGTATTCCATGGAGGCTGATGCGGCGAGCCGGGACGATGACGGGCGAGCCGGACCGTGGTAGGTCCGCGCACTCATCCCGGAGCCTGCGCTTGAGCCGTTGGAACAACCTGAACACGAACGAGGAGATCCAGCGGCTCAAGCGGGAAGCCGTGCTGCGCGAGGCCGGCCAAGCGTTCGGCCGCAAGGGCTACCACAACACCTCGCTCGACGACGTGGCCCGCGCGCTCGGCATATCCAAAGGCACGCTCTACAATTACGTGCGGGACAAGCAGGAAATCCTGTTCGCCTTCCACCAGCTCGCCTACGACCTGTCGGATCGGGCGTTCGCCTTCGGTCGCGCCCAGGGAGGCACAGGGGCGGAGGTGCTGCGCGCCATCCTGGCGCACTACATCGAGCTACTGACTGGCGAACTGGGGGCGTGCGGCGCGCTGATGGAGGTGGACGCGCTGCGGCCGGAGGACCGCGCCGAGGCAGCCCGGCGCCGAAATGCATTCGAGGCCGCCTTCGTTGCCATCATCGAGGACGGGATCGCGGACGGCTCCATCCGCCCGGTTGACCCCAAGCTGGCCGTGTTCACCTTCATGGGCGCCATCAACTGGCTGCCGCGGTGGTACGTGCCGGGCGGACGCCTCACGGGCAACGAGGTGGCCGAGCAGATGACGGACCTGCTCATGTCCGGCCTCACGGTTGCCGCGGCGCGTGCCGGGAAAGCCGCTCGCCTGCCCGGCTCTTCCGCACGTGCGCCTGCTGCCTGAGGCGGGTCCGCGTCCCGATCAGGCCGGCCGGAACAGGGGCGGCCGCTTCTCGAGGAACGCTCGCGTCCCTTCGACGAATTCCTCGCCGCCCAGGCACGCCGCCGCAGCGGTCATTTCGTCGTCGAGATACCGGTCGAACTCGCCTTCGAGCTGGCGAGTGAGCCACTTGGTTTGGCGGAAGGCGCGCGGTGCGAGGGCCCCGAGCCGGGCTGCAAGCGCCACGCTTTCCGCGTCCAGCACGTCGTCGTCCACCAGCGCATCGCACAGCCCGAGATCCCCGGCTTCCTCAGCACGCACCAGCCGGTCGTCGAGGATCAGTCGGTAGGCGCGGCGGCCGAGCCGCTGCCGCAGCAGAAAGGCCGTGCCCATGTCGGGCGTCAGGCCGATACGCATGAATTGAACGCCGAAGAACGCCGTGCGCGAGCATATTAGGACGTCGGCGCACAAGGCGAAGCCGACGCTGCCCCCGGCGCAGGCGCCCCGCACGGCGGCGACGAGCGGCTTCGGGAACGACGCCAGTTTCCTCACCAGCACGAGCGTGTCGCGGTGAAATGCAAGGGCACCTGCCCGATCCAGCCCTTGGAGGAACGCGATGTCGCCTCCGGCCGAGAAGTGTGGACCATTCCCCGTCAGGATGACCGCTCGCACATCCTTGTCGGCGGCCGCTGCGTCGAGGCCCGCCAGGAGTTCGTCCCGCATTGCCGGGGTGATCGCGTTGCGCGCTTCAGGCCGATTGAGCGAGATGCGGAGGACGCCGGCGTCGAGCCGTTCGCTTTGTGTGGGTGTCACGCCGGAGACCTCGCTTATTGCAACCCGGTTGGTCTGCGTCCGTCAGATCATAGCGACAGTTCGAAGGTAAACGGAGTCTTCAGGCCACGGCTTCGAGGTCTTGCGTGCTGGCTTAGGCCCAGGGCAGCAACTCGTCGAGGCGGCGGTTGGGATGATCCTCCCCCGATTTCGCGGACACAGGTTTTAGAGCCTTCACCAAAACCCGCCTCGGCACCCGCTAAGCGATTGAACTTGCAGCAGAGAATGCGGTTCTGATAGGTGCTCTTAGCTCGCGTTCCGCTCGGCTTGCTCGGGTGTGACGTAGCCGAGAGCCGAATGGAAACGTTGCCGATTGTAGTCGCCCTCGATGTAAGCGAATAGGTCGCGCCGCGCTTCATCGCGGGTCCCCCACCGTCGCTGGTGGACGAGCTCCACCTTGAGGGTGTGGAAGAAGCTCTCCATCGGGGCGTTGTCGTAACAGCAGCCCGTCAGGCTCATGGGTCGCCTCGCCCCCATGCCGGCGAGCTGCTGTCGGCAGGCCTCAGCCGCGTACTGGCTGCCGCGGTCCGGGTGACAGATGAGCCCAGCGGCTGGCCGCTGTCGCTGGGTTGCCATCATCAGAGCAGCCAAGGTTAGCTCGGCCCGCATGTGATCGCGCATCGCCCAACCGACGATCTTGCGCGTAGCAAGATCGGGAACAGCGGCCAGGTAGAGCCAGCCTTCTCCAGTCGGCAGGTAGGTGATGTCGGGCCAGCCAGATTGTGTTGGGCTTCGCGGCCGAGAAATCCTGCTTCAGAAGGTTCGCGGCGACTGGCAGGTCGTGACGACTGTCGATCGTGCAAGGCCGGAGCCGACGCCTTGCCAGGGCCGTGATGCCGTAACGGGGCATCAGGCGCTCCACCCGCCCGCGGCTCACCGTGTGGCCCTCGGCTCGTAGGGCAGCATGCACGGCGGCGCGCCGTAGCGTCTTGTGATGCCCGGCATACACACGCCGGACATCCTTCAGGAACTGGCGCTTGCACGCCGACCGGGCGCTCTCCGGGCGTGATCGCCCTGCGTAGTCGCCGCTGGAGGACACTTCGAGCACGCGGCACATGAGACGCACCGGCCAAATGCGTGCATGCTGCTCGATGAAGGCGAACATCACTTGGGCATCTCCGCGAAGATGCCGATCGCTTTTTTAGCACGTCGCGCTCCACGCGCGTCCGGTCGAGTTCACGCCGCAGGCGGGCGATCTCGGCGACTTGGTCGCCCGGAGATGCAATGGGGCTCACCAGCGAGGTCCCCGCCGATCCTGCCGACCGCTGTCGAGGCCAGACCTCGCTCAGCGCCGCGCGCCACTGCCGCAACATGGAGGGTTGGATCCCGAGGTCGGCCGCGATCTGCATCTGCGACCGGCCACTGCTCTCCAGCAAGGCGACCGCGTCGCGTTTGAACTCGGGGGTGAACTTCCGTCTCGTCTTCGCCATCCGACACCTTCCCCACCCGCAACGAGTGTATCGGGGGTGTCCGTCAAACCGGGGGAGGATCAGTCCACTCATCCCTGTCTCGAGCTGCCGAGCTCTCTGCAGATCAGCTGGTATGATCGTCTTTCAGGCAGAAGCGGCAGAAAGCCGCCGTGGAACGTAGCGGCCAGTGCCGATGGAGTCGTCCTGAAGGGTACGGTCTCGCAGCACCATCCGACCGCGCACGACGGTGTGGAGCACACGTCCCCGAAATCGCCGGCCCTCGTAGATCGAGTAACCGGCGCTTGAGCGGACGTCCCCAAGGGTAAGGGTCCAGTCGCCGTCGAGGTCGATGATCGCGAAATCGGCATCGAGGCCCGGCGCGATCGCGCCCTTGCGATGGGCAAGCCCCATGATCTGCGCCGGACGGGTGGAGACCAGGTCGACCACCCGAGCGAGGTCGAGGCCACGGGCGTGATAGCCCTCGGTGAGCAGCACCGGCAGCAGGGTCTCGAGGCCGGGGCAGCCCGGCGAGGCGGACCAGATGCCGCCGGCCTTGGCGTCGAGGCCGCGATGGACGTGGTCAGTCGCCACGGTGTCGATGGCGCCCGACAGGATGCCGGCCCATAGGGCCTCACGGTCGGCGGCCTCGCGCAAGGGTGGGTTAATCTTGGCCGTATCGCTTTCCCCGGTCTCGCCCCCATCCCAATCGACATCGTGGGTCAGGTAGTGCGGGCAGGTTTCAAGGAAGATCTGCGCGCCCGCCTCGCGCTGGCGCAAGCCCGCCGCGAGGGCCTCCGCCGAGGAGGTGTGAACCACGTAGAGCGGCGCACCGGCCGTGCGGGCGATGAAGCCCGCGCGCTGCACCGCGTCGGCCTCGACGAAGGGCGGCCGGCTGGCGTTCCAGGTGGCGAGGCCCCCGGTGCCGTCCGGGTCTGCGGCCTTGGCGCGCTCGCGGGTGACCCAGGCGAGCTCGATCGTCTCGGGGTGCGGGCAGACCATGCCGCCGGCCCGCGCCGCCGCCTCGCACAGGCGCAGGAGGAAGCCGTCGTCGATGTCCGGCAGGCCGAGGCGGGCCCCTTCCCCGCCGCGGTTGTTCATGAAGATCTTGAAGGTCGGCGCCCCATGGTCCCGGGCGCACGCCTCGACCTCGGCGAGCTGCGCCTCGGTCGAGATGATCGGGTGATAGCCGAAATCGATCCGTGATCCGGCCTCGGTCACCCCGATCACCTCAGGCAGCACGCTCGCGAAGGGATCGCTCGTCATCAGGTAGGGGATGAAGCAGGTGATCCCACCGACGACCGCCGCCGCGCTCTCCTGGGCGGCATCCGCCGGCACGCGCGGCCGCGCGATGTCGCGGCCGTGGCCGAGATGGAGGTGAACGTCGATGGCACCGGGCAGGACGACGAGGCCGCGCGCGTCGAGCGTGGTCGCTGCCGAGGCCGGTGCGCCGGGCGCGAGGATCGCAGCGATGCGGCCGTCACGGACGGCGATGTCGCATGGCGTGCGCCCGCGCCCGGGAAGAACGGCGTCGCCGCCGCGGATGAGGAGGTCGTATTCCGTGCTCATGCGTCGCTCCGAACGGAGTTGGACAAGGCCAGGGTAAGAGCGTCGAGACGCGGGACCTGGGCGAGCGCGTCGATGGCAGCTTCCAGGGACGCAGTTCCTTCCGGCGCGAGGATGCGGGCGGCGTTGCTGCGGAACTTCCCCCGCACCGCGTCGTCGCCGGCAGGTCGTCCGGCATTGCCGTAGACGTCATCAACCCGGATCTCGTGCCGGAGGCCATCACTCGTCTCGGCGATGATTTCGGCCTCGAAGACGTCCGGAAAGCGGGCGTCCGCGAGCGGCTCCCAGGCAATGCGGCGGGCGAGCGCCAGAACTGGCTCGCTCGCCGGTGCCTCGAAGGTCGCGAGGTCGACCCGGCCTTCGACGAGGCGGGCCGCTACCGTAACCGGCAGGCTCCAACGTGCAGCGTGCCCGCTGGCGGTAGCCTGCTTGGCGTCCCAGGGCTCGCAGATGATCGGCGCTGCACCCGCAGGCACCCGGCAGGTCAGCGCGGTGACGTCGTCGGCGGTTACGCCCCGATCCGCTAAGAGCCCGGCCGCCTCGATGAAGGGGTGCAGGTAGTGGCAGCAGGGATGAAACTTGAACGCCGCCCGCGGCAGGTGCCACTCCGTGCCGAGCCCTTCGAGGGACGACGAGAAGACCTCGGCGAAGCGCGCGTCGCCGGCGAAGGCCGAAAACAGTCCGCAGCGTCCCTCAAACGCGGTCTCCGGCCCGGTGAGACCGGCCCGCGCCAGGTCGGCGGCATTCAGCCCGGCTTGGGCGGCGAGGCCGGGATGCAGTGACTTGACCGAGGCGCCGTTGGTGAGGAATTCGAACACGCCGGATGCGCCGCTGAGGCCGATCCCCATGGCCGCCACCGTCTCGTCCTCGGTGAGGCCGGCAAGGTCCGCCGCGACGAGAGCTGCCACCAGGGCGCCGCCGACCGAGGTGACCTGGAAGCCCCTGGCCTGGAAGGCTCCGGGCGCGGCGAGGCCGATGCGGACCAGCACCTCCCAGCCGACGGCATAGGCCGTGGTCAACGCCGATCCAGACACTCCTGCGGCCTCAGCGGCGGCGAGAGCCGCCGGCGCGAGCACTGCCGAGCCGTGGACGATCGAGCCGGTATGGGTGTCGTCGAACTCGAGCCCGTGCATCAGCCCGCCGTTGACGAGCGCCGCCGCTGCCGGCGCGACACGGCCGGGAATTCCGATCAGGCTGGCACTTCCCGGCCCGAGCCCCGCAGCGTAGCGCCGGTAGGGTGCACCGGCCTCTGAGCCCGCGGAGGCGAGGCCGACCCCGATCGCGTCGAGGAGGTGGAGGCGCGCCATGGCCGCCACCTCCGGCGGCAGGCTGCCGCGGGAGAGCGCCCGGACGCGCCGGGCAAGGTCGCGAGCGAGCGTCACGACGTACTCCCGAGTTCGTGCGCGGCAGCGAGCGCCGCGAGGCGCCCGAGCGCGATCGCCGACAGGAGGCCGTTGCCCGAGGCGTAGCCGAGCGCCCCGGCTCGACCGCTGATCCCGGCCGCTGCACCACCACCGGCGAAGAGGTTCGGTACCGGAGCTCCGTCCTGCCGCAGCACGCGCGCGTCGGCATCGACCCGCAGCCCGCCCTGGGTATGGAATAGCCCAGGCACGACGCGGCCGAGATAGTAGGGTGGTGTCAGGGCTCCAAGGCCGAAGTCCCGCCGTCCGTGCGGGTCGGGCGCGGTTCCGGCCGCAGCTGCGTTGCGCTGAGCGATCTCATCGGCGAGCCCTCGCGGATCGAGGCCGAAGGGCTGAGCGATCTCCTCGGCCGTGTCGCCGCGCTTGAGGCCGCCGTAGGTCCAGAGCTCCATGAACTCTTCCTCGGCGGCGGCGACGTCAAAGATTTTTTGGTCGAACACCGCGTAGGCGCGCCCGCCCCGGGCCAGAACCTCCCGGGCATAACCGGAATAGCCGAGGCTCTCGTCCCCGAACCGGCGTCCATCATCGCCGACGATGATTCCGCCCTTTTCCACCGTGGTCCAGGACAGGAGGCTGCCCTGCGGATAGGCGACGGCAGCGTAGCCCTGGTAGGCCGCCATGTTGGCGAGCGCCGCCCCGAGCTGCTCGCCCCAAAGAACCGCCTCGCCGGTCGAGCCGCGGGCCCCGAAGTACTCTGCCCCGGCGATCTCGGGGCAGAAGCGCCGGACCAGCTCCGGGTTTGCCGCAAAGCCGTTGAGGGCGAGGATCGTCTTGCCGGCTCGAATCTCGACCGTCTCGCCGGCAGCCTCGACGAGGGCTCCGCACACGATTCCGTCCTCGACGATCAGCGCGCGGGCGCCGTTGCCGACTGCGATCGGGATGCCGCGCCGCTCAGCGGCCGCCACGAGGTCGTCGACGAGATCCTGTCCACGGCGCGAGACCGGCGCGTGCAGGCGGGGCACCGAGTGCCCGATATGCTTGTAGGCGGTGATGAGGGTGAGCTTCGCCTCCACCGTGTCGACGAGCCACTCCACGGTCTCGGCCGAGACGCCCGCAAGGCGCTCGACCAGGGCGCGATCGTCGGTCTCGCCGCCGGCAATCGCCATCAGGTCCGCGACCATGCGAGCCGGCTCGTCCTCGATGCCCGCCTCGCGCTGGAACCGACTGCCCGCCGCCGGCACCGAGCCGGTCGAGAGTGAGGAGTTCCCGCCGGGCCGTTCCTGCTTCTCGATCACCGCCACGCTCGCGCCGGCATCGTGCGCGGCGATGGCCGCCGCGAGGCCGCAGGCTCCGGCGCCGATCACCAGGATGTCGAGTTCGTCGCTCACCGTCCCACCCCGCCCGTCATCTCGGTCACGCAATCCCGCCAGGGTCTTTGCAAATCCCGCTCGTCACCCTCGGCCCCGCGCACGATCCATTCGAGGACGGCAGCCATCCGGGGGTACGCCCGGCTGGTCTCGGCCAGCTTGGCCAGCATCGTGTCGGTGTCGAAGGGCTGATCGGCGCCGCCGCGGGCGCTCTCGCAGAGCGCGCTCAAGGCAGTTCCGTCGCGCAGGCGCCAGGTTACCCGCGAGGGTCGGTCGTTCGGCGGCGGGCCGATCTCGGGCAGGGGCGCCAGCCGGACCCGGCGGCGCAAGCTCGCGATCCGCGGCTCGTGCAGCGTGGCTTCGTCGAAGGCCCCCTGCCCGCCCGTCCCGGTGATGGCGGCGGCGGCGAGCGCGTGCGGCATCGAGAACTTCGCCGCCAGCACGGTCGCCGGCTCGACGGTAGTGAGCGTAAGGCCGCGGGGATGGGTCTCGACCAGGATCTCGTCGATCTCAGGCGTCGGATCGACCGCCCCGCCGCGGCCGGCAATCTGCTCACGCAGCGACAGGGACGCCTCGATCGCTCCGTGGGCGTACTGGCAGCAGGCGAAGACCTTGTGGTAGCCTCCATCGATGGCCCAGTCGGTGCCGAGGCCGGCGTCGAGCGCCTCGGGCACGCAGTCGGTGCCGAGGCTGCCGACGAAGACGTCGTGGAAGGTCTCGGGCAGGCCGGCGATCCCGGCCTCCGCCCCATCGGCGGCGCGCAGGCCGATCCAGGCGCCCGCCGACGTCCAGGCGTTGCGCACCAGCGCACCCTCGATCGCGTGGCCGTAGGGGCCGGCGAAGGTCATGCTGGCGGCAGCCGACACCGCGTCGAGGAGGAGCTTGCCGGAGAAGCCGCGCAGGATCCCGATGCCGGCCGCCGCCCCGATCGTCGCAAAGGCGGCGTGCGGGTGGACCGTCATGGTGGCGAACGGGAAGGCGCGGGCGCAGCGCACGGTGATCTCGTAGGCCAGCGCCAGTGCGGCCAGTACCCGCGCGACGCTCGCACCCTCGGCCTCGGCCTCGGCCAGCAGCGCGGGAAGGATGTAGGCCCCGGCGTGGCAGGGCGCGCCGCGGTAGCCCTCGTCGAGTTCGCACCATGTCGCCGCCAGGCCGTTGGCAGCTGCCGCCGAGGCCCGGTCGAGGGGCGAGCTACCGGGGGCGAACACCGTCGCCTCGGGGCGGCCCGAGGACCGCGCCAGCACGGCGCGCATCCGCGCCACCGGCGGCTCGCCGGCAGCGGCCACCATCGCCCCGAGATCGTCGGCAAGAACAAGCGCGGCACGGGCACGGACGGACCCGGGCACCGTCTCGTGGGAGTACGCGGCAGCCCAGGTCATCAGCACCTGCACGGCAGCGGCGCTGCGTGCCCGCAGGGCGAGCTCAGAATCGGGTACCATGGTCTAGAACCACTCCCAGAGGTCGGGCTTGGCCGCGAGCGTTGCGGCCTCGCCCGAGAACACGGTCCGGCCGGACTTCAGGATCAGGCCGTGCTCGACGACCTTCAGGGTCGCCGGCACGTTCTGCTCGACGATGATGAGGCCGGTGCCGAAGGCCGCGTTGACCTTGGCGAGCTGGCTCATCACGTTGCGCACGATCACCGGCGCGAGGCCCGTGGACGGCTCGTCGAGGAGCAGCCATTTCGGCTGCGTCATCAGGGCCATGCCGAGCGCCAGCATCTGCTGTTCGCCGCCCGAGAGCGAGCCGGCGCGCTGGCCGCGACGCTCCTCGAGCAGTGGAAAGATCTTCAGCACCTCGCCAGCGAATTTGCCGTCGAACAGGAGACCCGCGGTGGCGAGGTTGTCCGCCACGGTCAGGTTGGGGAAGACGTTGTGGCCCTGCGGCACGAAGGCGATGCCGCGCCGGATCGTGGCCGGCACGTTGCCGGGCAGCACCGGCTCGCCGTCGAAGACGACCTCGCCGGCATGGGCGGCGTGGGCGCCGACGACGCAGCGGAGCAGCGTTGTCTTGCCGGCGCCGTTATGGCCGAAGACGCCGAGCCGGCCGCCCGGTTCGAGCCGAGCCGAGACGGCGTCGAGGGCGGTGAGCGTGCCGTAGCCGGCCGACAGCGAGCGGATCTCCAGCATCGGATCAGGTCCCGAAATACAGTTCGGTGAGACGGGGATCGGCGATCAGGTCGGCGACCGGCCCGCGGGCCAGGACCTTGCCGGCGAACATGAACACGCCTTCGTCGCAGAGGTCGCGAATGAACGCGACGTTGTGCTCGACGACGCAGACCGCGACGCCCCCTTCGGCGACCTCGCGCACCACCTGCTGCATGATCTCGTAGGCCTGACCCTCGACGCCGGCCATCGGCTCGTCGAGGAGCAGACAGCGGGCGTCGTTCATCAGCGCACGGGCGACGCCGACGAGCTTCTGCTGGCCGAACGTCAGGTCGGCCGCCGGGGTCGCGGCGACGCCCGAGAGGCGTGTGCGCTCCAGCACCTCCTCGGCCCGCCGTCGCGTTCCCGCCTCCTGCGCGCGGACCCCGGCCGGGTCGAGGGCGAGGCGCAGGAGGCGGTCGCCGAGGTAGCGGCGCGGCCCGACCATCAGGTTGTCGAGCACCGACAGCGACGGGAACAGCCGCAGGTTCTGCCAGGTGCGGGCGAGGCCCAGGGACGCCCGGCGGTGCATCGCCAGCCCGTCGAGGCGCTGCCCGTCGAGCCGGATCGTGCCGGCGTCGGAGGGGAACACCCCGGAGATCAGATTGAACAGCGAGGTCTTGCCGGCGCCGTTCGGCCCGATCAGCCCGACCACCCGGCCGGGATTGAGCGTCAGGTCGATGCCGTCCGCGACCACGATGCCGCCGAAACGCTTGTCGAGGCCGGCGATCTCGAGGACCGGGGTCATCACGCGTCTCCCCGGGTCTTGGCGGAATATTTCTCGGCGGAATACTTCTTCGCCGGATGCCAGGCCTCGCCCGCCGCGATCAGTCCCTGCGGCCGCAGGACCATGAAGACGAGGACGAGGCCGGTGAACAGCAGGCCCTGGAGCGGCCCGAGGATGGCGGGCGGCAGGTCGACGAAGGTGATGGCCTGCGGCAGCGCCTGGAGCAGCACTGCGCCGAGGACCGGGCCCCAGGTCGTCCGCACTCCGCCAACCACCACCATGGTCAGGAGCGCCGCCGATTGCAGGATCTCGAACTGCTCCGGCGTGACGAAGCGGAAGTAATGGGCGTAGAGGGCGCCCGCGAGGCCGGCGATGCCGGAGCCGAAAGCGAAGACCGCGACCTTCATGGCGACCGCGTTGCGGCCCAAGCCCGCGAAGGCGGTCTCGTCGTCGCGCATCGCCGAGAGGGCCCGGCCATAGGGGCCGTGGGCGATGCGCCAGTTGAGCCACACCGTGAGGGCCGCGAAGGCGATGACCAGGGCCGCGTAGGCGCCCTTGCCGCCGTCCTGGACCAGGAAGGCCGGGATGTTGGTGAGTCCGCCCGCACCGCCGGTGACGGAGATGTTCTTGATGGCCTCGAGCACCCCGAGCTGGAAGCCGATCGAGGCGATCAGCAGGTAGTCGCCCGAGACCCGCAAGGACGGTAGCGCGACTGCGGCGGAGGCCGCTGCCGCCGCGAGTGCCCCGCACAGCATGGCGAGCGGAACCGGCAGGCCGAGTTCGCGGGCGAGCAGCGCCGAGACGTAGGCGCCGATGGCATAGAAGACCGGGTGGGCGATCGAGACCAGGCCGGCATAGCCGATGATCAGGTTGAAGCTCGAGGCGAGCGCGACGCTCAACCCGATCAGGATCGCGAGGGTGATCAGGTAGTCCATGTCTTACGCCTCTCTTCTTACGCCTCTCTGCGGGCAGGCGCCGGATCGGGAGCGGGATCGCCGAGATCGACACTGGCGACCCGGCGCGCGAGGCCGCGCTTGCGCTCCGGCAGGCGGATGCCGTTCGGCAGGAACACGATGGCGAGGAACAGGAAGACGTAGAGCAGGAAGCCCTGCCACTCGGCCGGGATGAACAGCACGCTGGCGTTCTGCACGACCCCGAGCGCCACTGCGGTCAGGGCCGCGCCCCAGAGGTTGCCGATACCGCCGATGATGGTGGCCGCGACGGCAAACAGCATCAGCTCGATCGAGGTCGTCGGCTGGACCTGGGCGCGGGCGCCGTAGAGGGACATGCCGACGCCGACGAGAAGGCCGGCGATCACCACGGTGGCGAGGTAAACCCGGTCCTTCTCGATGCCGTAGAGCTCGGCGAGATCGGGGTTGTCGGCAACCGCGATCATGAACCGGCCGGTCCGGGCGCGGCGAAGGTAGGTGAAGAGGAGCGCGAGCGAGACGAGCATCGCCCCGATTGCCGGCCCGTCCCAGGCGCTGATCGCCACGTTGCCGACCAGCGTCACCGGCCAGAACAGCGACGGGAACACCGTGGTTGGCCAAGTGCCGAACACGAGCATCGCCAGGTAGGCGATCAGCTCGGACACGATCAGGGTGAAGATGAACACGAACATCGGCGTCGCGCGCCGCCGCCGCAGCGGCCGGAACCCGACCCGTTCGAGGAGCGCGCTCACTCCCGCCGAGGCAGCGAGCGCGAGCGGGCAGCCGACCCAGCCGGGCAAGCCCGCCATCGAGACGGCGGAGTGGGCGGCGTAGAACGCCACCGTCATCACGCCGGCCTGGGCGAAGTTGAAGATGCGGTTGACCTTCAGCACCAGCGCGAAGGCGACCGCAAACAGCACTAGCGGCGCGGAGGTCGCGAGCGACGTCCACAGCACCTGCGCGAGGATGTCGAAGGTCAGCATGGTGTCGCTTCCCGCATCGTTGACTGCGCCCTACTCGACCACCGCCTTCTTCACCCAGGCGCCGTTCTTCACCTCCATCAGGTAGACGGTCTTGTTCACCGTGTGATCGTCGTTGATCGTCAGCTTGCCGGTGAGCGGCAGGTCGAAGGTGCGTATCGCCAGCATTTCCTTGCGGAAGTTTTCGCCGGTGAGCGGCATCTTCTTGTCGATCATGCCGGAGTAGACGGCAGCAATGAGGTAGGGCGCGTCGTAGAGGTACTGGGTGTAGGGCAGGCCGTTCGGCTCGCGGCCGACTTCTTTCTTCCAGCGCGCCAGATAGGTGGCGACCGCCGGGTCGTCGGCAGCCCCGGGGGCGAGCGAGGTGGCGATGACGCCCTCGGACGCCTTACCGAGCTGCTCGATCAGCTTCGGGTTGTAGACCGCCGAGTAGGACGAGACCGGTATCGTCAGGCCGAGCTGGCGCATCTGGGCGATGACCTGCGGCGTGTCGGCGACGAGGCCCTGGATGTGAACGATGTCGGGCTGGGCCGCTCGGACCTTGAGCAGCGGCCCAGTCCAGTCCGAGGCGCGCGGGTCGTAGGCCTCGTAGGCGACCACCTGACCGCCGGCCTTGCTGAAGACGTCGCGGTAGATCTGCGCCGCGACCGTGCCGGTCTCGTTGTTGATGTAGAGGACCGCCGCCCGCTTCTTGCCCATCTCCCTGGCCGCGTAGTTTGCCACCGCCGTGATGTCGACGGCAGCGAGCGGGAAGGTCGTGTAGGTGTAGTCGCCGAGCCGGGCGATCTCGGCCGAGTTGGCACCGACCGAGAGCTGCACCGTGCGGGTGTCGTTCGCCACCGGAGCGATTGCCTTGACCACCGCCGACCAGGCGCTGACGAAGGCCGGAACTTTGTCGACCGAGATCAGGCGGTTGGCGGCCTGGATGCCGGCCTGCGGATCCGCCCGGGTGTCGAGGACGATCATCTCGAGCTTGCGGCCTGCGACGCCGCCCTTGGCGTTGATCTCCGCCACCGCCCATTCGGCAGCCTTGACCTGGTCCTGGCCGTAGGTCGCCTGCCCGCCCGAGAGCGGCATCGCCATGCCGAAGCGAAGCGGCTCCTCGGCGTGCGCTGCCCCGGCAACGCCGAGGGACGCCGCCAGGGTGCCGGCCACCAGGGCCCGGCGGCTCAAGGATGCTGCTGCGCGCGCTCTCATCGGTCCCACTCTGAATGCAGGGTTCATCGGCAAGGTTCGTCGGGGCTTTCGACCAGGGCGCGAGGCGCGCCCGGGACACGTCTCGGGGGCGGCTCAGGCGAGGGCGCGCAGAGCGTCCAGGGCCTCGTCGGTCGACATCACGTCGGCGTATTTCGACGCCATGTCGAAGAGGTTGACCGCGTGCGAGGTGGCGCTGCGGTCGTAGACTGCGTTGTGCGGAACCATGACCCGGAAATTGTACGCGAAGGCATCGACGACGCTGCCGCGCACGCAGCCGCTGGTCGAGCAGCCGGTCACCACCAGGCTGTCGGCCTGGAGGTTGATGAGGTAGCTTGCGAGCGGCGTACCGAAGAAGGCGCTCGGATGCTTCTTCGGCAGCAGGATGTCTCCGTCTCGCGGCGCGACTTGGGCAGGGAACTCGTAGCCCTTGGCGGCGACGTTCATGATCGCCGGCACCTTGTCCGACAGCCGGCCCTGATCGAAGCCGGCCTTCGGCGCGACGAGGGGATAGAGGACCGGCCAACCGCGCTCGCGAAACAGCCCGATCAGCCGCTCGATCTGCGCCACCGCCGCCCAGGCGACGTCGCCGCAGGACGTGGGATATTCCTCGATCGCCTGCCAGAACGGCATCGGCGCCGTGCCGGTCGTGCGGTACTGCACGTCGATCACGAGGAGTGCCGGACGCTTGCCCAGGCCGGTGGTTCGGCCGAAGCCGGCGGCGTTGTAGGCCCGCTGCTCCTCCTCGGAGATCAGGCCGTCCCAGGGTTTCGGGTTCGGGTGTTCGCTGCTCATCGGTGATCTCGTTCAGGCGATCCGGTAGCGGGCTTCGCGGGCGTCCCAGGCATCCTTGTCGACGGCCCGCTGGCGCTCCTCGAACGACGCGAGCCGGTCGGCCACCGCCTCGAGCGAGCCGTCGCGCTTGAGTGCGCCGAGCACGTCGAACGACGCCTTGAGCGCCGCCTGCAGGGCAGCGTTGGCGTAGAGGACGATCGAGAAACCCATCCCGGCGAGCGCCTGCCGGCCCGGATCGGGTGTGCGCCCGCCGAACACGATGTTGGCGACCTGCGGCACCGGCAGGTCGCGGGCGATGCGCGCCAGTTCCTCAGCCGAGACCGGCGCCTCGACGAAGGTCGCGTCGGCGCCCGCCTCGATGTAGGCCCGCGCCCGCTCGATCGCCCGGTCAAGGTCTTCTATCGCCCGGGCATCGGTGCGGGCGATGATCTGGAGGTCGCCGTCACGCCGCGCATCGACCGCAGCCTTGACCTTTTGCACCATCTCGCTGGCCGGGATGACATCCTTGCCGGTGAAGTGGCCACACTTCTTCGGGAAGACCTGATCCTCGATCTGGATGCCGGCGGCGCCCGCTCGCTCGAGCAGGCGCACGGTTCGGACCATATTCACAGCGTTGCCAAAGCCAGTGTCGGCATCAACGATGATCGGCAGGTTCACCGCGTCCGCTACCGCGGCGACGGCGCTCGCCACCTCGGTGACGGTGGTAAGCCCGATATCCGGGGCACCGAGATGCATGTTCGCGACGCCGGCACCCGTCACATAGACCGCCTCGTAGCCGAGATCCTCGATGACGCGGGCGAACAGCGCATTGGCGGCGCCGGGTACGCTCACCGCCTCGCGGCGCGTCAGGATCGATTTCAGGGTCTGGGTGGCTCGCATCGGTTGGCGTCGTCCTTGATGGCATCGAGAGGGCAGCTCGCCCTCGCAAGCGCACTGTTTCGGGCGCGGCGGCCCGATCGATGCCACAGGTTTTCGCATGTTCGGCAAACTGTCAACAGTTTGCCAGCGTGATCGACGGTTTCATGGCTTGAGCTGCCCGATAGCCGAATCTGCGTGCATAGGACGCCGCTTCACCCCGCGGAGGCGCCCAGGAGAAAAATTTTCGTAGCGCGAGCCCGACTCTTGCTTATCTATTTCGGTCGGAGGAAAGCGGACGTCGTGTCAGCACTTGCGGCGACCCTCAGCCTGTTCAAGGCTCGGGCGATGCCAAATCCGGCGCGCCGACGCCCATTCCGTAGCTAAGCTGCCCATCCGGTTGACAGTCTGCACAGAACATGAGTTCGTGGCCTGGCATTTCGGTGACCGAATGAGCAATCTCTATCCGATCTTATCAACCTCCCTCGTCGACGAGGCGTTCGCGAAGCTCGTGGAAGCAATCACGTCAGGCGAGTTTTTGCCGGGTGAGCGGCTCTCCGAGGCGAAGCTGGCACGCCAGCTTGGGATCAGCCGAGGGCCGCTGCGCGAGGCCCTGCATAGGCTCGAAGGCCGGCTCGTCGTACGCACTCCGCGGATCGGCGTGCGGGTGGTCGCATTCGACCGCGATACCCTTGAGCAACTCTTCCTCGTGCGCGAGGCGCTCGAGGGTATGGCGGCACGCCTCGCAGCCGAACGCATGACGGGGCGGGAGCAGGACGAACTCGCCGACCTACTCAACCGGCACGCCGAGCAACCAGATGTCGCCTCCGGCAGGAGCTACGTTCAGGGTCGCACCGACGAGGATTTCCATTTCGCCATCGTGCGCGGCGCGCGCAACCCGCGCCTGGAACAGCTTCTCCTCGACGAGGTCTACTACCAGCTGCGGCTTCAACGCCTGCGCTCGAGCACCCGTCCCGGGCGGGCTCAAGCTGCCCTATCCGAGCACCGGGAGATCCTTGCGGGCCTGCAATCTCGTGACCCGGATCGGGCGGAGAGCGCCATGCGTAAGCACATCCGCAGCGCCCGTTTCAGCGCCCTGGCTGATATTGACGCCACTCACTCCGCGACCGCGAAGACGGCATGAAAGCCTATGCACGTTCGACGAGGCACGCCTTCGGGCTCAAGCCGCACTGCACCAAGAGCTTCAAGCTCTCCACCGACCCCGACTTCGTCGGCAAGGTCCGCGACATTGTCGGGCTCTACCTCGATCCGCCGACCCGCGCCGTGGTGCTGTGCGTCGACGAGAAGAGCCAGATCCAGGCGCTCGACCGCTCGCAGCCCGTGGTGCCGCTCCAGCCGGGCGACATCGAGCGCCGCACCCACGACGACAAACGCCACGGCACAACGTCCCTGTTCGCCGCCCTCGACATCGCCACCGGGCAGGTGATCGGGCAATGCCAACCGCGCCACCGCGCCAGCGAGTTCCTCACCTTCCTCGACACGATCGAGGCCAACGTGCCCGCCGATCTCGACGTGCATCTGGTGATGGACAACTACGCCACTCACACCACACCCGAGGTCCGCGAGTGGCTGGCGCGCCGACCACGCTGGCAGGTCCATCACACCCCCACCAGCGCCTCGTGGCTCAACCAGGTCGAACGCTTCTTTGCCCTGGTGACCGAGCGCGAGATCCGGCGCGGCGTCTACCGCAGCGTCGAGGACCTGGAGCAGGCGATCCAAGCCTTCCTGGAGGCCCACAACGCCGATCCCACGCCGTTCCGCTGGACCAAGTCCGCCGACCAGATCATCGCATCGGTCAAGCGGTTCTGTCTTCGAACCGCTCAGCTGGAGGACGCCTGATCCGGTTCATTGCCGAACTTCAGTGCCAGGATACTAGGGTCAAAACCCATTCAAGGTATTGCAATAACGAACGAAATGTGATTTGAAGCGCTTCCCAGAAGGAGGCAATGGCAGAGCTGTTCTGGCTGTCGGACGAGCAATGGCAGGCGATGGCGCCGTTCATGCCCACCAACCAGCCCGGCGCTCGGCGCAAGGACAACCGCACCATCGTGTCGGGCATCCTGCACGTCATCAAGTGCAACTGCCGCTGGAAGGATTGTCCAAGCGAATACGGTCCGTCCACCACCGTCTACAACCGCTTCAACAGGTGGTCGCGCCGCGGCTTCTGGACCCGCATGCTGGAGACCTTGGCCAGGGCCGGATGGTCTGGTGAAGCCACCGCTCTCGACGCGACTTACGTCAGAGTCCGTTAGGAAAGAGTTAACTCATAGTGATTGATGCGAGCATCCGCCCGATTGATGCAAAAGCATCGTACCGGCCGAGACGTGGAGCAACGTTTCATAGTCGACCTTGAGGCGGCGCGAGCCCGTGAGAACGCCAATGCTCTGCTCGACCCGCCATCGTTTCGGCAGGAGAACAAAGCCCTTCGACCCCTTTGGTCGAAGAACCACCTCGACCGCACGTTTCAACCCGGATTGAACGGCATCGATGAACCGTTTCTTGTACCCGCCA
>NZ_LABX01000138.1 GCF_001043915.1 Methylobacterium aquaticum
CGCATCCGCCGTGTCGGCGGTCGCCTTCGGCAGCAGGAAGCGCACCATCGCGCCGACCTGGTCCTTCTCGGCGTGGCCAGCGCCGACCACGGTCTTCTTCACCAGATTGGCGGCGTATTCGGCCACCGGCAGGCCGGCGAGCGCCGGCACCAGCAGGGCCACCGCGCGGGCATGGCCGAGCTTCAGGGTCGCCTGGGCGTCCTTGTTGACGAAGGTCTCCTCCACGGCGGCCTCGTCGGGCGTGAACGCGGCGACGACCTTGGTCAGGCCCTCGTGCAGGGCGCACAGCCGGGTCGCGAGGTCGTCGTCGCCGTTCGAGGTCACGGTGCCGCTCGCCACGAAGGCGAGGCGGGTGCCCGTGACGGTGATCAGGCCCCAGCCGGTGCGGCGCAGGCCCGGATCGATGCCGAGGATGCGGATCGGTTCGCTCATCGCCGCTCGAAGGTCCTTGCCGTGGGTGCAGGCGGCGCCCGCATCATGCCGAAAAACCGTTCCGGCGCGAAGAGCGCCGGGATTTAGCCGGGAAAACGCCGCTCCGCCAGCGCGGGACGTTCCGTGAACAGTGTTGCGCCCGGCACCCTTGACGAATCGTCACCGCGGGGGGCGTGGTGACCGGATGTCCCTCGACCTCGCCCCCCTGCCCCCCGTCGACGTCCTGCCGCTCGACGCCCGGGCCGCCACCCTGTTCCTCGCGGCCCTGGTCGGCGGGCTGGTGCGCGGCTTCACCGGCTTCGGCTTCGCGATGGTGTTCGTGCCGGTCGCGGCCGCGGCCGTGGGTCCCGCCGCGGCGGTCGGGCTGATCTGGGTCGTCGACGCGCCGTTCTCGCTGTGGTTCGGCGCCCGCTCGGCGCCGCGGGCGGTCTGGCGCGAGGTGGTGCCGCTCCTCATCGGCTCCACCCTCCTGCTGCCGGTCGGCGTCCAGCTCCTCACCCGTCTCGATCCGACGCTGACCCGCTGGATCACCGCCGGCGCCATCGTGATGGCGCTCGCCGCCCTGGTTTCGGGCTGGCGCTACAAGGCCGATCCGTCGCTGCCGCTCTCGCTCGCCACGGGGGGCGCCTCCGGGCTGGCGAGCGGGTTCGCGGCGCTCGGCGGCATGCCGCTCGCCGTCTTCTGGCTCGCCAGCCAGCGCGCCTCGGCGGCCCAGGTGCGCGACAACCTGATGGCCTATTTCGGCCTCTCGACCCTGGTCTCCGGCGTGGTGTTCACGGCGACCGGGGTAGTGACCGCGCCCCGCTTCGCCGAAGCCGTGCCGCTGCTCCTGCCCTACGGCCTCGGCCTCTGGGCCGGATCGCACGGCTTCCGCCATGCCTCCGACCGGATGTTCCGGGCGGTTGCCTATGCGGTGATCCTGGTGGCGGTCTGCCTGGCTTTGCCGCTCCGCTAGAGCACTGCCCGATCACGTTGCGATCGGGCAGTGCTCTAGGCATTTGATTTTGCCGCATTTTCTGCGACCAACCGGTGTCCACTTGGTCGGAAAATGCTCTAAGCAGATCTCGCCGAAGCGGTGACCGGGTCGGCGAAATCCGCTTAAGGCAGGCCGACCGGGTTCCGTCCCCGGCTTCGTCAGCGCTCGCCCTCCGCCACCGGCTCCCGCGCGCCCGCCGCCCGCGTCGCCACCAGGGCCCCCGCGACGATGAGCCCGCAAGCCAGCGCCAGCGACCAGGTGGCCGGAGCGTAGCCGGCGGCGACGAGGATCAGGGTGGAAAGCACCGGAGCGGCGTAGGACCCGACGCCGAGGAGGCGGATGTCGCCGCGCTTCACGCCGATGTCCCAGAGATAGAACGCCGCCCCGACCGGCCCGAGCCCCAAAGCCGCCACTGCCGCCCATTGCACGGCGCCTTGCGGCCACACCGTCTGCTCGACAGCGAGGTGGCAGATCAGGCTCAACGCCGCGGTGGCGAGGCAGAAGCCCGCCACCGCATCGGTCGGCACCGCGCCGACCCGGCGCGACAGCACCGAATAGCCCGACCACAGGAAGGCGCAGGCCAGGGCGGCGGCGTAGCCCGGCAAAGCGGCCGCCTCGAAGCTGAGCGAGCCGCGGCCCAGGAACAGCGTGACGACGCCGGCGAGGCCGAGCAGCGCCCCCGCGAGATGCGCCGCGCGCAAGCCCCCCTCCCCCGGCAGCAGGGCGGAGAACAGAACGATCAGAAGCGGCCAGAGATAGCTGATGAGCCCGGCCTCCGCTGGCGGCGCGAGGCGCAGGGCCGCGAAATAGAGCGCGTGGTAGCCGAACAGCCCGACGATCCCGAGCGCCCACACCGAGACCGGCTGGCGCAGGGCGGACAACCCCGAGGGCCGCACGACCCAGCTGGCGCAGCCGAGGAGCCCGCCGACCAGGAAGGTCATGGCGGCAAGCTGGAACGGCGGCACCGCGCCGGAGGCGGCAGTGAACAGGGCGAGCAGCGACCAGAGCAGGATGGCGCCGGAGCCGATCAGGGTGGCGGTGCGGATCGTCATGCGATCGCCCTACCATGCCCGAGCCTGCCGGCTCACCCGGAAATCGGGTCGGAGAGCGCATCTCGGCCGGTTTCGCCGAAACGGTCACCGGTTCGGAGGCATAAATCTGCGATCGAACAAGACCCTCAGCCGGCGAAGCGTTGGCCTGCCAACGCACGTCTGCTACGCGAGAGGAACGCGCCGTGATCGAACTCGCCCCCGGGCTGATCCACCATCCGGGCTATCTCGACGCCGCGGCGCAGGACGCGCTCGCATCGGACCTCGCGGCGGTTCTGCGCGAGGCCCCGCCCTTCACCCCGGTGATGCCGCGCACCGGAAGGCCGTTCTCGGTGCGGATGACCAATTGCGGCCCCCTCGGCTGGGTGTCCGACCGGGCCGGCTACCGCTACCAGGCGGCGCATCCGGAGACCGGCCGGCCCTGGCCGGCAATGCCGGCGGCGGCCTTGCACGCCTGGGCCGCGCTGGCCGGCTGCCCGGCCGGACCGGAAGCCTGCCTCGTCAACCTCTACGCGCCGGGCACCCGGATGGGGCTGCACCAGGATCGGGACGAGGCGGACTTCGCGGCCCCCGTCCTCTCGCTGTCGCTGGGGGCCACGGCGCTCTTCCGCTTTGGCGGCCTCTCCCGCTCCGACCCGACCCGCTCGGTGCGGCTCGCCTCCGGCGATGCCCTGGTGATCGGCGGGCCCTCGCGCCTGATCTTTCACGGCATCGACCGCATCATGCCCGCCGACCTTCTCGCGCCTGCCTCCGGGCCGGTCCTGCCCGAGGCTGTGGCGGCGGGCGGGCGCCTCAACCTGACCTTGCGGCGCGTCTCGGCGCTCCGCCGCGCTTGACAGCGGAGCGCGCACGGCCGACGCATCCGACGAATCCGCCGCCCGAACCCGGGCGGCCTCTCCTCCGAACCGAGACGAGTCTGATGTCGACGAGTCCCCTGTCGCTGCGCCTCCCGGCGCTCCTCTCCTGCCTCCTGACCGGTCTCCTGACCGGTCTCCTGGGCCTGCCGGCCGGGGCACTGGCGGCCGATCCGGTCTATCCGCCCGGCTCGCGCTTCGGCTTCGCGCCGGCCAAGGAGATGGTGGTGTCGCGCCGCTTCACGGGCTTCGAGCGGCAGGGCGGCGGCGCCACGGTGTCGGTGGTCGAGCTGCCGCCCCAGGCTTACAAGGACCTGACCACCAACTTCACCGACGAGAACCTGAAGAGCCAGGGCCTGGTGGTGAAGACGCGCCAGACCCTGACGCTCGCCGATGGGCGCGAGGGCCTGCTGGTCTCCGGCGAGCAGCCGGTCGAACCGTCCACCGGCGCGCCGGCCCTGCACAAGTGGGTCTTCCTGGTCTCGGACCCGACCGTCACCGGCATCATCATCGGCCAGACCCTGCCGGCCGCCGAATCCGACGAGGCGATGCGCGCGATGCTGACCAGCGTGCGGGTGCGCCCGGCCCTCACCCTCGACCAGCAGGTCGCGGCCCTGCCCTTCCGGGTCGTCGACACTGCGGGCTTCCGCCCGGTGCGGGTGCTGGGCGGCAACTCGGTGCTCTACACCGACGGGCCGAAGGACCAGATGATGAACCTGGAGCAGCCGATCCTGGTCCTGGCCGAGGCGGTGCAGCCGGCGCCGTCCGCCGAGCAGCGCGACGCCTTCGCGAAGGCCGCGCTCTACTCGAACCAGACGATGAAGGACTTCGCGATCGAGCGTTCGCAGAGCTTCCGCCAGAACGGCGCCGACTGGCACGAGATCGTGGCGCGGGCCGTCGACGTGCCCTCGGGCACGCCCGTGGTCGTGTCCCAGACCATCCGCTTCCAGCCCGACGGCTATTTCCGCGCCGTCGGCGTGGTCCGGGCCCAGGACCGCGAGGCGATGCTGCCGCGCTTCCGCAAGGTGGTGGACAGCGTCACGTTCTGAGCGATCGTTCCCTCCACGGCCTCGGCGCGAGGTCGTGGAGGGGAAGGCGGCACCGAGCCGGGGTCAGAGCCGCGCCCGCGGATCGTGCCGCCCGAGCCGCTCCAGCAGGTAATCGACCTCGGCCTTCGCCGTCGCCGAGAGGCCGCCGCCGGGCTTGCGCTGGGCGTCCGAGGCCAGGATGCCGCGGCGCATCAGCACGTATTTGCGCACCGCGAGGCCAAGCCCCGGCTGCTGCTCGTAGCGCAGAAGCGGCAGATGGGCATCGAAGATGTCGTGGGCGCGGTCACGCTCGCCGGCCTCGACGAGCCGCACGACATCGACCAGCATCTCCGGGAAGGCATAGCCGGTATTGGCGCCGTCGGCGCCGCGCTCGCACTCGAAGTCGAGGAAGAGGCCGCCATTGCCGCACAGGATCGAGATCCGGCGCATCGACCCGTCGCGCTGGAAGCCGCGCAGGGCCGAGATCTTCTCGAGTCCCGGCCAGTCCTCGTGCTTGAGCATGACGCAATTGGCGTTGTCGGCGACGATGCGGCGGATCACGCCCGGGGTCATCACCACGCTCAAGGTCAGCGGGTAGTCCTGGATCACGAACGGCACGTCGGGCCCGATCACCTCGGCGGCCTGGGCGTAGTAGCCGACGATCTGGTCGTCGGTGCGCAGGGACGAGGGCGGCGCGATCATCACGGCGGCGGCGCCCGCCTCCATCACCGCGCGGGTCAGCGAGCCCATGGCGGCGAAGCCCGGCGCCGAGACGCCGATGATGACCGGGAGCTTCGTCCGCCGGATCACCCGGGAGGCCACCGCGATCGCCTCGGCACCGTCGAGCTTGGGCGCCTCGCCCATCATGCCGAGCACGGTGAGGCCGGTGGCGCCGATCTCGCCGTAGAAATCGGTCATCCGGTCGATCGAAGCCTCGTCGATGCGGCCGTCCGGGTGGAACGGGGTCGGGGCGATGGGGAAGACGCCCTTCGCGTCGGGGGTGAGCCGCATGTCGTTTCCTCTCGGTGTCGCCGGACGATAGGTCCTGGGTGGCGGCCCGCGCAACCGCCGCGGGCGCCGGCCGCGTGCCCGACTCATGCAAGGCGGGGCAATCCGAAACGCGCTTGCCGCCGGGCTCCGGCTGGTGCTTCAAGAGCGGGATGTTCGTGACCGGCCGCGCCGTCGGCCCCGCGAGAGGAAGGCCCCGCATGTCCCGCATCGTCTACGTCAACGGCCGCTTCGTGCCCTTCGAGGAAGCGACGATCCCGATCATGGACCGCGGGTTCCTGTTCGCCGACGGCATCTACGAGGTGAGCGCGGTGCTCGACGGGCGCCTCGTCGACAACGAGGCCCACCTCGCCCGCCTCGACCGCTCGCTGGGCGAGATCGGCATCCGCAACCCCCACACCATCGCCGAGTGGACGGCGCTCGAGGAGGATCTGGTCACCCGCAACGGACTCCGGGAAGGTCTCGTCTACATGGAGGTCACCCGCGGCGTCGCCGAGCGCGACTTCGCCTTCCCGCCCGAGGGCACGCCGCCGACCGTGGTGATGTTCACGCAGGCGAAGAACGTCTCGGCGAATCCGCTCGCCGAGCGCGGCGCCAAGGTCATCTCCGTCGAGGACCTGCGCTGGAAGCGCCGGGACATCAAGTCGGTCGCCCTGCTGGCCCAGGTGCTGGCCAAGCAGCAGGCCGCCGCCGCCGGCGTGGCCGAAGCCTGGATGCACGAGGACGGCCTCGTGACCGAGGGCGGCTCCTCCACCGCCTTCATCGTCACCGAGGACGGCCGCATCGTCACCCGCCCGCTCTCGACGGCGCTCCTTCCCGGCATCACCCGCCGGGCGGTGATGCGGCTCGCCGAGGAGAACGGCCTGACGGTGGAGGAACGCGCCTTCACGATCGAGGAGGCCATCGGCGCCGCCGAGGCGTTCTTCACCTCGGCCTCCGCCTTCGTGATGCCGGTGATCGAGATCGACGGACAGCGCGTCGGCGGCGGCCAGCCCGGCCCGATGACCCGGCGCCTGCGCGAGCTGTACCTCGAGATGGCGAAGGCCGGCTGAGCATCCATCCGGCCGGCTGTGGAGCCCTGAAGCGTTCCTTGGATCGGGGACTGAGCCGACCGCGGAATGCCCGGGATATCCCTGGGCATTTCCATATTCTGCGATCGGCGTGAGCGCGGGACGCGGCCGCGTTGGTATCGCTCACCGATACATTTCGCTTGAACGGTGCGTATCGTTGTGCGATACTAATCGCCCACGAGGGGCCGCGGCGTGATCCGCAGCTTTACCAATGATCAAACCCGAGATGTGTTCGAGGGGCGGCACCCGAAAGGTATCCCGACCCACATTCTCAAGACGGCACGGCGCAAGCTCAACTATCTCGACGCGGCGACCTCCCTCGATGCGTTGAGGGTTCCACCGGGCAACAAGTTGCATCCATTGCTCGATGAGCGCGCAGGCCAGCACGCCATCTGGATCAACGACCAGTTCCGCTTGTGCTTTCGCTGGACCGAGACCGGACCGGAAGACGTTGAGATCGTGGACTACCACTAATCACCACTGTTGGGGCAGCGCCCCGCTCCTCTGGAGACAAAGTGGCATGAGCACCGAGTACGAGACCGATACAATCCTTCCGCCGATGCACCCTGGCGAGGTGCTGCGGGAAGAGTTCATGGTTCCGCTGAACCTGACGGCGTATGCGATCGCGAAGGCGTGTCGGGTGCCGCGGACCCGGATCGAGCGGATCGCCCGCGAGGAAATCGGCATCACCGCCGATACGGCCTTGCGACTCGGGCGCTACTTCGGAATGGACCCGCAGGTGTGGGTGAACCTTCAGAGCCAATTCGATCTTCTGACGGCCCGCAACGCGATCGGTGCGGACATCGACGAGATTCGACCGTTGGAGCGAGAGGTGGCCTGATACCAACGGTCGTTGAAAACGACCTTTGGTTCTGTTCTCGAATTTTCGCCAAGCCTCTGGCTTGACATCGAAAATTCGAGATGGGTCAACGGCCCGATGCGTCAGCATCTTGGGCCGTTGGTATGACACTGCGTCGCCGGGATGCGAAGCGCAGAGACGGATCGACATATGGGCGGTTGTAAAGCCAAGCGGAGCCGGAACCCTGAGGTGCCGGCCCGGTTTCCCACGGGAGACTCCATCCTTGGGAGAAACCGAATGTCCAAGCTGATGCGCGGCGGGCTGGCGATGCTGGCGATCGTCGCCGGCACGACCGCCGCCCTCGCCCAGTCGCCCGACGTGCCGCTGAAGGGGCGCGACCGCGACCCGAACCTGCCGCCCCTGAACCAGACCATCCCCGAGAAGGTGCGGCCCGGCGACGCGACCTCGAACGCCGACAAGTCCGACACCACCGGCTCGACCCTGAGCGACAAGCTCCAGCGCTCGGACGGCGTGATCAAGCCGCCGGCCACCGGCACGCCCGACATGACGGTGACGCCGCCGGAGCCGACCCCGAACTCGACCCCGGTGATCAAGCCGGGCGAACTGCCGGGCCATGGCCCGAATACCGAGGCGAAATAAGGCCGGTCCCGGCCGTCGCTTGATTTCCCGGCCGGGATCGCCGAAGAGCGCAGATGCGTGACACCATCCGCAGCCGATCAGCCCCGCGCCATCCCCGCGCCGGGGCTTTTCGCGCGGCGGGCAGGGACGGGTAGCGGTGATATGGCGAACGTCGTCGTCGTGGGCGCCCAATGGGGCGACGAGGGCAAGGGCAAGATCGTCGACTGGCTCTCAGAGCAGGCCGACGTGGTGGTGCGCTTCCAGGGCGGGCACAATGCCGGCCACACCCTCGTGATCGACGGCGTGACCTACAAGCTGTCGCTCCTGCCCTCGGGCGTGGTGCGCGGCGGCACGCTCTCGGTCATCGGCAACGGCGTGGTGGTCGATCCCTGGCACCTCGTCGAGGAGATCGCCCGGATCGGCCAGCAGGGCGTGGCGATCACGCCCGAGAACCTGCGCATCGCCGACAATGCGACCCTGATCCTGCCGCTGCACCGCGAACTCGACCATTTCCGCGAGACCTCGAACGCGATTCTGAAGATCGGCACCACCAAGCGCGGCATCGGCCCGGCCTACGAGGACAAGGTCGGCCGCCGGGCGATCCGCGTCGTCGACCTCGCCGATGCCGAGATGCTCGACGCCAAGATCGGCCGGCTGCTCGCCCACCACAACGCCCTGCGCCGGGGCCTCGGCATCGAGGAGATCGACGGCGCGGCGCTGAAGGCCGAGCTTCTGGCCATCGCGCCAAAAATCCTGCCCTTCGCCGATACGGTGTGGTCGCTCCTCGACGATGCCCGCCGCTCCGGCCAGCGCATCCTGTTCGAGGGCGCGCAAGGCGCGCTCCTCGATGTCGACCACGGCACCTATCCCTACGTGACCTCGTCGAACATCGTGGCGGCGCAGGCGGCCACCGGCTCGGGCCTCGGCCCGGGGGCGATCGGCTACGTGCTCGGCATCGTCAAAGCCTATACCACCCGGGTCGGCGAGGGGCCGTTCCCGACCGAACTCACCGACGCGATCGGCGAGCGGCTCGGCGAGCGCGGCCGGGAATTCGGCGTCGTCACCGGGCGCAAACGCCGCTGCGGCTGGTTCGACGCCGCCCTGGTGCGCCAGACCGTGCGGACCTCGGGGATCGACGGCATCGCGCTCACCAAGCTCGACATCCTCGACGGGTTCGACACGATCCAGATCTGCACCGGCTACCGCCTCGACGGCCGCGAGATCGACCACCTGCCGGCAAGCCAGGCCGACCAGGCCCGGGTCGAGCCGATCTACGAGGCGTTCGAGGGCTGGAGCGAGACCACCGCGGGAGGCCGCTCCTGGGCCGACCTGCCGGCCCAGGCGATCAAGTACGTGCGCCGGATCGAGGAGCTGATCGGCGCGCCCGTGGCCCTGCTCTCGACCTCGCCGGAGCGCGACGACACCATCCTGGTCCACAACCCCTTCGAGGATTGAGGGGAATCCTGCGCATACAGGCGGGTGATGCTTGACGCCCGCCGTCCCGCACGACAAGGCATGCGGCGACCATGGCCGATTACTATCCCCTGCTCGCCCGTGCCCTCGAGGCCCTGCCCGACCGTTCGCCCGATTTGCGGCACACGGTCTATGAGCGCGCCCGCGCGGCCCTGATCGGCCAGCTTCGCTCCCTCGATCCGCCCCTGTCGGAGGCCGATATCGAGGCGGAACGCCGCTCCCTCGACCGGGCGATCGCCCGGCTCGAGAGCGAGCATGGCGGGCAGCCCGCCCCGGAGCAGGCCCGGCCGGAGCCCATTCCCCCAGTGCCGACGCCGCAGGACGCCCTGCCTCCGCCGGCGGCCAGGACGCTCCCGGACGACACGGCGCCCCGGGCCCGCACCACGCCGCCCGCCCCGCTGCCCGAGCCGCCGGCCGCGCACCACGCCGACGCCCTGCCGGAGGCCGGCCCGCCGGTCGAGCTGAAGCTGCCGCCGGCCCGGCCGCGCAGCCACGAGCCGGCCGAGGAGGCGGGGCCCGCTGACGCCGGCCTCGCGGCCCCGCAACGCCCCCGCCTCGACGTGGTGGCGCCGAAGCGCGACCGCTCTCGGCTGGTGCGCAACGGCATCGTGGCGGCGGTGCTGGTGGCGGTGGTCGGCGCCATCGCGGTCACCGCCTGGACCTTGCGCGACAACCCCGCCGCCCTGCCGACGGGCTTCGCCGAGAACGGCCCCAACCGCCCGGCCGAGAACCAGGATTCGAAATTCGCCGACCGGGTCGGCGGCGAGCGGGCACCCGCACCGGCCCCGGCATCCGCCGCCGCGCCGCAAGGCAGCGCCGCGCCCCGCCCGTCGCCGACGCCCGACATCCCGGTCGCCCAACGCGGCACTCTCTACGAAGAGAACAGCACCCCGAACGGTCCGCCGAAGGCGACGCAGGCCCGGGCGGTCTGGCGCCTCGATGCGGTGAATGCCGGCCAGGGCCAGCCGCTCCAGACCGTGGTGCGCGGCACCATCGACGTGCCAGAGGCGGGCCTGAGCCTGGCGATGGTCCTGCGCCGCAACACCGACGCGACCCTGCCGGCCTCGCACATCCTCGAACTCACCTTCACCTCGACCGACCCGAACCGGACGGTCCGCGACGTCGGCCTGATCCAGTTCAAGGACGACGAGGCCGGGCGCGGCTCCCCCGTCTCCGGCCTGCCGGTGCCGGTGCGCGACAACCTGTTCCTGATCGGCCTCTCGAACCTCAAGGCCGATATCGAGCGCAACACCGACCTGATGCTCAAGCGCAACTGGATCGACCTGCCGATCCGCTACGCCAACGGCAACCGGGCGATCCTGACCTTCGAGAAGGGCAATGCCGGGGAGAAGGTGCTGCGGGAAGCGTTCGAGCAGTGGCGGCCGTGAGACGAAATCCGGACGTGATCGTCCGGATTTCGTAGTCGGTCGGATTGCCTACGAGTCGCCGACATCACGCCGCCCGGACGGTCGCCAGGAAGCGGACGACCTCGGCCGAGAGATGCTCGGACTGGCGCGACAGCTCGGAGGCCGAGGCCAGGACCTGATGCGCCGCTGCGCCGGTATCCTCGGAGGCGCGCGCCACGCCCGCGATGTTGCCGGTCACCTCAGTGGTCCCGCTCGCGGCCTGGGCCACGTTGCGGACGATCTCCTGGGTCGCCGCGCCCTGCTGTTCCACCGCCGACGCGATGGAGGCAGTGACGCCGTTGATCTCCCGGATCCGCCCGGCGATGGCATCGATCGCGCCGACCGCCTGGCCGGTCACGCCCTGGACATGGCCGATGCGCTGGCCGATCTCCTCGGTGGCCTTGGCGGTCTGGGAGGCAAGCTCTTTCACCTCGGCCGCCACCACGGCGAAGCCCCGGCCGGCCTCGCCGGCCCGGGCCGCCTCGATCGTGGCGTTCAGCGCCAGCAAGTTGGTCTGGCCGGCGATCGACGAGATCATTCCGACCATGGCGCCGATCTGCTCGGCGGCCTGGGCGAGGTCCTGCACCAGCTGCGAGGTCTGGTCGGCCTCGGCAACGGCGGCCTGAGCGACGCCGGCCGATCCGGCAACCTGCCGGCTGATCTCCTGCACCGAGGCCCCCAGTTCCTCGGCCGCGGCCGCCACCGTGCCGACATTGGCTGCCGCCTCGTCCGCCGCTGCCGCGACGGTGGTCGATTGCGACGCCGTCTCGGACGCGGTCGCGGTCATCTGCTGGGCCGTCGCCTGGAGCTCAGTGGCCGAGGACGAGACGATGCCGACGATGCCGCCCACCGCCCGCTCGAACCCGTCGGCCAGTTCGATCATCGTGCGCTTGCGCTCGCGCGCGCCGGCCTCGTCGGCGAGGCGCCGGATCTCGGCCTCCTCGGCGGCCTTGCGCGCCATCATTGTCTTGATGTCCTCGACCGCGCGGCCGACGGCGCCGATCTCGTCGCCGCGCCGGGCCTCCCGGATCTCCGCCGCGACGTCGCCCGCGGCCATGCGCCGGAGCACCGAGACCAAGTTGCCGAGGGGGCGGATGATGCTCAAGACCGCGATCAGGGTCGCCGCGAGGAGGCCGGCCAGAAGGCCGCAAGCGCTGAGGACGATCAGGCTTTGGCGGGTGGCGTTGGTCTCGTCGGTCAGACCGTCCGAGCCCTTCTCCATGTAGGCGCGGATGTCGTCGGCGAGTTTCGTACCCTCGGTGACCATGGCGTCGAAGGTCGGGTCGATGAGCCGATGCACGAGATCGAGCGCTTCGGCGTTACGGTTGGCGGTTCCGAGGCGACGCACCTCGGACACGTCCCGGACGAAGCGGTCGATGCGGGCCACCTGCGCGTCGATGCGCGCCGCGAAGGACGGTGCCTCGGTGCGCAGGTCGGCGAGCACCGCCTTCACACCCGGCAGGGCGGCCTCGAACCCCGCATTGGCGCGCTGCATCTGGTCGGTCTCGGTCTCGGCGATGACGCGATAGACCCAGTAATTCAGCTCGAAGGCGAGGTGGTTCGTGCGTCGAGCGGTCGCGACGGCGCGGGCCTCCCGGTTGATGAAGAGGCTGTAGGCATCGTCGATGGTCGTCATCCGAGCCTGTGCGTACCAGACGCAACCACCGCCAATCAAGCCGATCAGCACGACGATGCTGACGATTTTGTTCAGGATCTTGAATTCTGGCAAGCGGATCATTTGTTCGGCCTCAATTTACTTGTTTCTGATCTGTATCAATTAATTACCGGTAAAAGAAAAAGTTACAGATAGTTTCGTTGGGTCCATGATAGAACAAAAATGTGTTAGATCGTAGTTAGATGTTTGCGCTATCGAGATATTTTCTAGTATTTATGGTCAAAGCGAATCGCAAAAATTAATTTATCTGCGCATATAATTAGGCTGCATTTGCAGACTGCAAAGACGCGGGAGGCAATCAACAACCGACCTCAGGTCATCGACGTGGGATCGGCATCGGTTTTATCGAATCGAGTGGAGAGGCCGGCCTGGGGAACGAGATGCGAGCCTTCGATCGCCGGGCTGGTGAAGGAACCGTGCGGGCCGCGGATCGGTGCAGGCACATGGGCGCATGGCGGTCCATCTCCGGAGCGGCTGGGAGCGGGCGATCGGGCGCATTAAGCTGAACGCTCTCGCGAGGCGCCGATCCGCCTTCGCGGCGCTCCGTTCTCCGTCCGACGCCAGCCCGGCGTTGAATCCCCCTGCCATGATGACCCTGCCGTGATGACCCTGCCATGACCGGTGCCGTCCTGCTGGCCCTCCTGCCGGTTGTTCTCCTCACCGCCCTCGGCCTTCTGTTGCGCCGCCGCGGCTTCCTCGCCGAAAGCTTCTGGCCGCAGGCCGAGCGGCTCGGCTATTTCGTTCTGCTGCCGAGCCTGTTCTTCCACAGCCTCGCCACCGCCCGGGTCGAGGCGGTGCCGGTCGGCGCGCTCGCCCTGACGCTGATCCTCTCGACCGTGATCGTCGCGGCCCTCGTGATCGCGCTGCGGCCGGTCCTCCGGGTCGACGGGCCGGCCTTCACCTCGGTGTTCCAGGGCAGCGTGCGATTCAACAACTACGTCGGGGTCACGCTCGCCGCCGGCCTGTTCGGCCAGACGGGCATCGCGCTGGCGGCGATCTGCAATGCGGCGATCGTACCGACGGTCAACATCCTGTGCGTGCTGGTCTTCGCCCGCCACGGCGCGGCGCGGCTGACGCCGCGGGGCATCATTCGACAGCTCGCCACCAACCCGCTGATCGTGTCGTCGCTGGCCGGGATGGCGGTCCGGCTCCTCGGCTGGGGCCTTCCGGTCGGCCTGGAGCCCGCCCTGCGGACGCTCGGCGCCGCCTCCCTGCCGATCGGCCTGCTCTGCGTCGGGGCGGCGCTCGACTTTTCGGGCGCTCGGGCCTGGATCGGGCCGGTGGTCTCGGCCTCGGCCATGAAGTTCCTGGCGATGCCGGCGGCGACCGTGCTGGTGGCGATGGGCCTCGGGCTGCACGGGCCGGCCCTCACCACGGCCCTGCTGTTCCAGGTGCTGCCCACCGCCTCCTCGGCCTACATCCTGGCGCGCCAGCTCGGCGGCGATGCGCCGCTGATGGCCGGCATCACGGCGGTGCAGACCGTCCTGGCGATGGTGGCGATGCCGCTGGTGCTGATCGGCCTGACGGCTTGCGGGGTCGTGCCGGCCCTTTAAGCCGGCACCCCCGCCCGCGGCGCCTCACGGGTGGCGAGATTGCGCTTGACCGCATCCTGCACCTTCTCGAAGGCCCGCACCTCGATCTGGCGCACCCGCTCGCGGGAGACGCCGAACTCGCTGGAGAGATCCTCCAGGGTGATCGGGTCGTCGGCGAGGCGGCGGGCCTCGAAGATCCGGCGCTCGCGCGGGTTGAGCACGCCGAGCGCGTCCTTAAGGGCGGCGAGCCGGTTCTGGCCCTCCTGCTCTCGGGCGAGCACGGTCTCCTGGGTCGGGCTGTCGTCGACGAGCCAGTCCTGCCACTCGCCCTCGCCCTCCTCGCGCAGGGGGGAGTTGAGCGACGCATCGCCGCCGAGGCGGCGGTTCATGTCGATCACGTCCTGCTCGGGCACGCCGAGGCGGGTGGCGATCTGCTTGACCTGGTCGGGGCGCAGGTCGCCCTCGTCGAGGGCCGAGATGCGGCCCTTGGCCTTGCGCAGGTTGAAGAACAGCTTCTTCTGGTTCGCGGTCGTGCCCATCTTCACGAGCGACCACGAGCGCAGAATGTATTCTTGAATCGCCGCCTTGATCCACCACATCGCGTAGGTAGCGAGGCGGAACCCCTTGTCGGGGTCGAAGCGCTTGACGGCCTGCATCAGGCCGACATTGCCCTCGGACACCACCTCGCCGATCGGCAGGCCGTAGCCGCGATAGCCCATGGCGATCTTGGCCACGAGCCGCAGATGGGAGGTCACGAGCTTGTGGGCGGCGTCACGATCGCCATGTTCGCGCCAGCTCTTGGCGAGCATATACTCCTCCGTCGGCTCCAGCATCGGAAACCGGCGGATCTCGTCCAGGTAGCGCGACAGGCCCCCTTCATTGGCGAGCACGGGAAGTGCAGCAGCCATTCCAACCTCCTGAATGCTCCCCTCGACGATATGGGCGAGCGCGAACGACCCCCGCTGGCCAGTCGTTCGATCCGCCACCTTATCAGAGAGCGGTCCGGCCCGGTAGCGACGGGTGTGGCGACTAACGCATGAGCCGGCGTTTCGGACGGCCGTGGCGGTTCGCCGCGTGCGGTGCCGCACGGCTCCCGAGTGGGTCCACCAGAGCGAGTCCACCGCGGCCTCTCCGTCAATCGAACGTCCGGGCGGGGAGGTTTCGTCCCGCCGGGCGGCCGAATTCAGGGCGTCAGCGCGGCGATCAGCCGGGCCATGTCGGCCGGCGGCGGGCTCTCGAAGCGCAGGGAGTCGCCGGTGCGGGGATGGCGGAAGCCGAGGAGCGCCGCATGCAGGGCCTGGCGGCCGAGCGCATCGAGCGCCGCCCGGGCTTCGGGCTCCAGGCGGTTCGCCTTGGTGCGGAACGCCGCGCCATAGACCGCGTCCCCGAGCAGGGGATGGCCGCGATGGGCCAGATGCACGCGGATCTGGTGCGTGCGCCCGGTTTCGAGCCGGCAGCGCACCAGCCCGACCGGCTCCTGCATCCCCAGCATGGCCTCGATGCGGTAATGGGTGATCGCGTGGCGGCCGCGTTCCTCCCGCACCACCGCGATCTTCTCGCGGTTGCGCTCCGAGCGGGCGAGCGCGGCATCGATCGTGCCGATGGCGGGCTCCAGCCTGCCCCAGACCAGGGCCAGATAGGCCCGCTCCAGGGGCCCGGTGCGGCCGTGATCGGCGAATTGCGCCGAGAGGTCCTGGTGGGCGAGGTCGGTCTTCGCCACCACCATCAAGCCGGTCGTGTCCTTGTCGAGGCGATGCACGATGCCGGGCCGCGCGACTCCGCCGATGCCCGACAGGCTCGCCCCGCAATGGGCGAGCAGCGCGTTGACGAGCGTGCCGCTGTCGTTGCCCGCCCCCGGATGCACGACGAGCCCCGCCGGCTTGTCGATCACGATCAGGTCGTCGTCCTCGTAGACCACGGTGAGGTCGCGGGCCTCCGGCTCCGGCTCGGCCGGGCGCGGCGGCGGCACCGTTACGGCGACGCGCTGGCCGCCCGTGACCTTGGCGGAAGGGTCGCCGATGGTCGCGTCCTCCAGGGTCACCTGTCCGTCGCGGATCAGCGCCTGCAAGCGGCTGCGCGACAGGTCCGGCCACAGCCGCGCCAGGGCCCGGTCCAGGCGCTCGCTCCCCTCCCCCGGCGGGATCACTCCCTCCCGCACCTCTACCTCCCGAACTTGGGCCTCTCGAACCTGGGCCTCCCGAACCTGGGCCTCGCTCAAACCGTCTCTCCCGCGCCATCTCCGAAAACGCAGCCGGGATACGATTTCGGGCTTGTGCCCGTCCAGGCCCGTGGCTATACACCCGCCATCCCGCCCGGCAAGCTCCCATCGTCTAGCGGTCTAGGACGTCGCCCTCTCACGGCGAAAACAGGGGTTCGAGTCCCCTTGGGAGCGCCACGGCCGGAGAGTCCTCCGACGCTTCATCGTTCGCAAAGTCCGGCTGCTCCGCGGTTCGGTCGTGCCGCCGGAGCCCGTCCCGCGCGGCGCCTCAGGCCGCCGCCTCCAGATCGCCGAGGAAGCCGAGGAACGCCGTCCCGGGCAGCGGCCGGCTCACGTGGTAGCCCTGGACCTGCCCGCAGCGCTCCGCCGCCACGAAGGCGTATTGCTCGGCGGTCTCGACCCCCTCCACCGTCGTCGCCATGCCGAGGCCCGCCCCCATGGCGATGATCGCCCGCACGATCGCGGCGCTCTCGGCATCGTCCGGGAGCAGGCGGACGAAGGACCGGTCGATCTTGATCTTCGAGAAGGGGAAACGGCGCAGGTAGCTCAGCGAGGAGTAGCCCGTCCCGAAATCGTCCATCGCGAGGCCGACGCCGGTCGCCCGGAGCTTGGTCAGCATCATGAGGGTGCGCTCCTCGTCGTCGAGGAGGACGCCCTCGGTGATCTCGAGCTCCAGGCGGTCGGCCTCCAGGCCCGTTGCCCGCAGGGTCTCCGCCACGGTCTCCGGCAGCCGATCGTCGCGGAACTGCACCGGCGACAGGTTGACGGCGACCTTGATCTCTCGCGGCCACGACACCGCCTGCAGGCAGGCAGTGCGCAGTACCCAGGCGCCGAGCGGCATGATGAGTCCGGTCTCCTCGGCCAGGGGGATGAAGTCGGCCGGGGAGACCAGCCCCTGCTCCGGGTGACGCCAGCGGACGAGCGCCTCCGCCGCCGTCACCGCCCCGGTCCGCACGTCGACGAGGGGCTGGAAGTGCAGTTCGAACTCGCCGGCGCCGAGGGCGCGGCGCAGGTCGGCCTCGAGCCGGCTGCGGGCCTGCATCCGCTCGGCCATGGCCGGCTCGAACATCCGGAAGGTCCCCTTGCCCTCCGCCTTGGCCTTGTACAGGGCGAGGTCGGCGTTGCGCAGCAGTTCCTCGGCCCCGCCGGTGGCGTCGCAGGCCATGGCGACGCCGACGCTGACACCGACATGGACGAGTTGCCCGTCGAGCAGGAAGGGGCGGTCGATCGCCGCGACGATGCGCGCGGCGACGGCCCGGGGCTGGCCGGCCTCCGCGACCCCGAGCAGGAGAATGGCGAATTCGTCGCCGCCGAAGCGGGCGACGACGTCCGCCTCGGCGACGGCGGATCGCAGGCGCGTGGCGACCTTGCGCAGGAGCGCGTCCCCCATTCCGTGCCCGAGCGTGTCGTTGACGAACTTGAAGCGGTCGAGATCGAGCATCAGCACGGCGATGCCGCTCTCCTGGCCGGCATCCCGGGTCCGCTGGACGGCGGCATGGTGCGCCAAAAGGTCGCCGAACCGCGCCCGGTTGGCCAGTCCGGTAACGACGTCGGTGAAGGCGAGCGTGCGCAGCCGGGCCTCGGAGCGCAGGCGCTCCCGCTGGTCGCGGAAGGCGACGACGGTCTGGCGCTTGTGGCCGATCGCGATGTCCTTGCGCAGCACCCGCACCGGCACGCCCTGCCCGCCCGCGTCGACGAGCTCGGCGTCGCGCTCCTCCTGCTCCGGCAGGTCGGCGAGAACGAGGCCGGGCAGCAGCCGGGCGATGCCGCAACCGATCAGCTCTCCCTGGGAGAGGCCCGACAGCAGCTCGAGGCTCCGGTTGGCCGTGGTGATCCTGCCGGCGTCGTCACAGACCGCGAGCCCCTCGAGCGCCAGGCTGGCGAGCTCGCGCAAGCGCTCGCGGTCCCGGCGCATCTGCGCCCGCGCCGCCAGGGTCATGCGCAGCCCGACGAAGGCGAGCACCAGGAGGCTGACCGAGACGGTCGCGATGATGGGGGCGATCGTCGACGGGGCGATCGCGGTGGCCGGCAGCGGCACCCGCGGGTCGTAGGTCAGGCTCAGCGCCGTCATCCCGCAGAGGTGTAGGACGACGATCGAGCCGAGAATCAGCGGGACGGCGGCACGGCGCAGGACCCGGCTGCGCTCGCCGGCGGCGACCATCCCGAGACCCGACAGGGCAAGGCTCGCCAGGACCGAGCCGGCCACGAGGCTGAGATCCCACGCGACCTGCCCGGTCACCCGGTAGGACGCCTGACCGACATAGTGCAGGGCCGTCACGCCGAGCCCCAGGATCGCCCCGGCCGCGAAGCGGCGCAGGCGCCGGCGCTGGCCGAGGGTGAGCCCGACGCCCGCGCCGATGCCCCCGATCACCAGGAGGAGGGAGAGCGCGGTCAGGACCGGTTCGAAGCCGGCCTCCATGCCGGGCTCGAAGGCCAGGAGGGCGATCATGTGCGTCGCCCAGGCGGTGCAGCCGGAGGCGACGATGCTGGCGAGCGCCCATTGGCGCCGCGCCGGGCCCTCTGAGCGGGCGGCGTGCGAGGCGATCGCCGACGCCGCGTAGACGCCGATCGCGCAGACGGCGGCGGCGAGGAACAGGATTTTTCCGTCATGACCCTGCATGACGCACGTCAAGATTGCCTGCATCGCGACCTCTCTCGCTCCGAGAGAGGCTGAAAATCTTAATTTCGAGCGACGTCGGACGCGGGATCATCGTCGGAAGACCCAGAGAGAGCCTTATTTTCGCGCACGCTTAACATGTGCCGCGACGACGGCGCCTGTCTGGCCCCGCGCCCATCGCCCTGGCGGGCGCTCGAAGCGCAACGGCAGGTGCTCGCGCGGGCCGTGCCGGCGAGCAGCACCGGTGACGAGAGAACGGCTCGACGCTCCGAGGAGCCGCGTGGCCGGCGATCGTTCGAGCGTCGCCGCGCTACTCCGCTCGCCGAGCGGGCAGACGCTCGCGCTCGATGCTCCTCGCGCAGAAGGATCCGTGGAGGCCGATGGCCTGACGGTTCAGTGATCGTGTCCGTGCTCCGGCAGGCTCAGGCCGAAATGCGCCACCAGGTCCTGCACCTGTGCCGGGGTCAGGTGGCGCGGGTTGAGGTTGCGCAGGAGCAGGTAGAGCCTGGCGGTCTCCTCCAGCTCCTCGGTGGCGAAGACCGCCGCCTCCAGGCTGTCGCCGGCCACAACCGGCCCGTGATTGGCCAGCAGCACCGAGGAATACTGCCCGGCGAGGCCCCGGATCGCATCGGCCACCGCCGGGTCGCCGGGGCGGAAATACGGCACCAGGGCCACCGCGCCGGCCCGCATCAGGCTGTAGGGGGTCAGCGGCGGCAGCACGGCGCGGGGGTCGATCTCCGGCAGCATCGAGACCGCGACGGCGTGGGTGGAATGGAGATGCACGATCGCCCGGGCCGAGGCCCGGCTGTCGTAGAGGGCGCCGTGGAGGGGAATTTCCTTGGTGGGCGTGTCGCCCGACAGGAGCCGCCCGTCGCGGTCGAGGCGGGAGATCCGGGCCGGATCGAGGAAGCCGAGCGAGGCGTTGGTTGGCGTCACCAGCCAGCCGCCGTCGTCGAGCCGCAGCGAGATGTTGCCGGAGGAGCCCGGCGTCAGGCCGCGCTCGAACAGCGAGCGGCCGAAGCGGCAGATCGCCTCGCGCAACGCCGATTCGCTCATCGCCGACACATCCGTCACGCCGTCGCTCCCTCGATCAGTTCGAAGCCGAGATCCACCACCGTCGCCGGCCCCCCGGCACAGAGGAGCCGCGCCGCCGTCGCGCCGGCCTCGACCCGCGGGGTGCGGATGGTGGCCAGCGGCTGCGGCATCAGCCGGCCGACATCGAGGCCGTTATAGCCGAACAGGGCCAGCCGGTCCGGCACCGCGAGGCCGCCGGCGAGGCAATGGAAATAGCCGCCGAGCGCCATGTCGTCGTTCGAGAAATAGGCCGCGTCGAGGTCCGGCACCCGGGCGAGCAGGGAAGCCAGGCCGTGCCGGCCGGATTCGACCGAGGACGGCGTCGCGACGCGCTCCTCGCCGGCCAGCGCCAGCCCGGCCTGGCCCAGGGCCTCGCGGAAGCCGGCATAGCGCTTGGCGGCGCGTTTGTCCTTCGAGAGGTCGTGGCCGATATAGCCGATGCGGCGATAGCCGCGGCCGGCGAGGTGGCGGGCGCTCGCCTCGCCGGCGGCGCGGTTGGAATAGCCGACCACGATGTCGAGCCCCGGCCCGTCGGTGTCGAGGAGTTCCGCCACCCGCACGCCGCTGGCGAGCAGGCGCCGCCGCGTGCCCGGATTGTGCTCGAGCCCGGTGACGATCAGCCCGGCCGGGCGCCAGCTCAGGAGCGAGCCGACCACCGCCTCCTCGCGGTCCTGGTCGTAATCGGTGACGGCGATGACCGACTGGAACCCCTCCTGGTCGAGGGCCGCCGTCGCGCCACGCAGGAGATCGGGGAAGACGATGTTGGTGAGCGACGGGATGACGATGCCGATCAGCCGCGAGCCGGTCGACGCCAGCGTCCCGGCGATGCGGTTCGGCACGTAGCCGAGGCGCGTCACCGCCGCCTCGACCCGGGCCCGGGTCTTCTCCGAGAACGAGCCGTGGCTGCGCAGCACCCGCGACACCGTGCTTTCGCCGACCCGCGCCTCGCGGGCGACGTCCGCCAGGGTGATCGGGCGCCGGGCAACCCCCTCCCGCAACCCGTCCTCGTCGTCCGCGAAGACCTCGTTGCGCCCCTCGTCCATCCGCCCTCCCCTTTCCCCGGCACCTTGTCACGGACGCTCGGGGCCGCCACGATGTCATGGTTCCCGGGCCGGCTCAATGGATCCATGATCCACATTGGCAGCGCTGCCAATTCGATGCTAGAGCGGGGACGACGGCGCGGCATCAGATCGCGCGAGATCCGGGCCGGTCACGGTCCGCAGGGAGGACAGGCATGAGCGACACACCCGCCCGCGTCGCGGTGATCGGTCTCGGCTCGATGGGCTACGGCATGGCGCAGGCCCTGCGCCGGGCCGGCCTCGACGTCGCCGGCAGCGACGTCGCACCGGATAACGTGGCGCGCTTCGTCGCCGAGGGCGGGCGCGGCGCGGCGAGCCCGGCGGAAGCGGCGGCGGAGGCGGGGATCGTGGTCTGCGTCGTCGTCAACGCGGCCCAGACCGAGGCGGTCCTGTTCGGGCCGGACGGCGCCGCGGCGGCGATGCCGGAGGGTGCGGTGTTCGTCTCCTGCGCCACCATGGACCCGGAGATCGCCCGCCGCCTCGCCGCGAGGCTGGAGGCCACGGGCCGCCACTATCTCGATGCGCCGATCAGCGGCGGCGCCCAGCGCGCCGCCCAAGGAGAGCTGACGATCCTGGCCTCGGGCAGCCCCGCGGCCTTCGCGCGCGCCAAGCCCGCCCTCGACGCCATGGCGGCCAAGCTCTACCAACTCGGCGACGCCGCCGGCCAGGGCGCGGCGTTCAAGATGATCAACCAGTTGCTGGCCGGCGTGCACATCGCCGCGGCCAGCGAGGCGATGGCCTTCGCCGCCCGCCAGGGCCTCGACTTGCGCAGGGTCTACGAGGTCATCACGGCGTCCGCCGGCAATTCCTGGATGTTCGAGAACCGCATGCCGCACGTGCTCGACGGCGATTACGCACCGCGCAGCGCGGTCGACATCTTCGTCAAGGATCTCGGCATCGTGCAGGACATGGCGCGGGCCCAGACATTCCCGGTGCCGGTGGCGGCGGCCGCCCTCCAGATGTTCCTGATGGCATCGGGCGCCGGCATGGGCCGCGACGACGACGCCTCGGTGGCGCGGATCTACGCCCAGGTGACCGGGACGGCGTTGCCGGGCGGGGCGGGCTGACGCGCCAGGTTCCCATCTAACGCAGTGATGCCCTCCGCATCATCCCGTGGCTGCCCATCGTATGGGAGAGGCGCAAGGTCTCCTCTCCCCGACAGATCCCGGGCCTGCCCGGGAGCAGCAAGCGACGGACGACGTCGGTCAAGCCCGACGTCGTTGCGGAGGAAGGAGATACCCGCGCCACCCATTTCCCCGGATAGCCCTGGGGGATGCCGTGGACATGGTGGCACCGTCGCGTGCCTTGGGCCGTTCGGGGCGGTTCGACGACAGGCGCACGCCCGCCAGGGCGGCGGCGCCCCACACCGATCAAGGGAGGACCTTCATGCCGCGCTTCGCCGCGAACCTGACCCTGATGTTCACCGAAGTCCCGTTCCTCGATCGCTTCGCGCAAGCCGCGGAAGCCGGGTTCGAGGCGGTCGAGTTTCTGTTTCCCTACGACCACCCGCCCGAGGCGATCGGCGAGCGGTTGCGGGCGCACGGCCTGACCCAGGCCCTGTTCAACCTGCCGCCCGGCGATTGGGCCGCGGGCGAGCGCGGGCTCGCGGCGCTCCCCGACCGGTTCGAGGAGCTGAAGGACGGAGTCGAGACGGCGCTGGCCTATGCCCGCGCGACGGGCGTGACACGCCTGCACCTGATGGCCGGCATGGCCGACCGGACCGACCCCGCGGCGCAAGCATCCTACCGCCGCGCCGTCGCCTGGACGGCGGAGCGCTTAGGCATGGAAGGGCTCGACCTCGTCCTCGAGCCGATCAACGCCCGCAACATGCCGGGCTACTTCCTCAACGATTTCGGGTACGCCGCCGACCTGATCCATGGCCTGGCGCTGCCGAACCTGAAGCTGCAATTCGACCTCTACCATTGCCAGATCCTGCATGGCGACGTGACGATGCGGCTGCGGGCGCTGATGCCGATGATCGGCCACGTCCAGACCGCGAGCGTGCCGGAGCGGCACGAGCCCGGCAGCGGCGAGATGAACGACGCCGTCCTGTTCGCCGAGCTGGACCGTCTCGGCTATGACGGCTTCATCGGCTGCGAGTACAACCCGCGGGCCGGTACGCGCGCCGGCCTCGGCTGGTTCGACGCCTACAAGGGAGCACGGGCATGACCCTGGCGCTGGGCTGCATCGCCGACGACTATACCGGCGCCTCCGACCTCGCCAACACCCTGACCAAGGCGGGTCTGCGGACGGTGCAGACCATCGGGGTGCCGGCGGACGATCTCGCGCTGCCCGAGGTCGATGCCGTCGTGGTCTCGCTCAAGAGCCGGTCGATCCCCGCCGAGGAGGCAGTGGCGCGCTCGCGCGAGGCCGCCGCGTGGCTGACCGCAAGGGGCGCCGGCCACCTGCTGTTCAAGGTCTGCTCGACCTTCGATTCGACCGATGCCGGCAATATCGGCCCGGTCACCGATGCGCTGCGCGAGGATGCCGGCGAGGCAATCGCGCTCGTCACCCCGGCCTTCCCGGAGACGGCGCGCACGGTCTATCTCGGCCATCTCTTCGTCGGGGCGGTGCCGCTCGCCGAGAGCCCGCTGAAGGACCATCCCCTCAACCCGATGCGGGATTCGAATCTCGTGCGGGTGCTGGCCCGCCAGAGCCGGGCGGGAGTCGGGCTGATCGACCTCGCGACGGTGGCGAAAGGGGGTGACGCCGTGAGCGCGCGCCTCGACGCGCTCGCCCGGGACGGCAAGGGGGCGGCGATCGCCGATGCGGTGCTGGACCGCGACCTCGCGGTGCTGGGCGCCGCGGCGCTCACCCGAAAGATCTCGACCGGCGCCTCGGGCCTCGGCCTCGGGCTTGCCCGCGCCCTGGTGGCGGCGGGCCGGGTCGCTCCCGCCGCCGCGGATACCGATCTCGGCGGCCCGATCGGCGGCCGGGCGGCCTGCCTCGCCGGCAGTTGCTCGCAGGCGACCCTCGGGCAGATCGCCCGGGCCGAGGCCGCGATGCCGGTCCGCCGCCTCGATCCCGCGCGGCTGCTCGCCGGCGAGGACGAGGCCGGCGCGGCGCTCGCCTGGGCGATGGAGCGGATCGGCGACGGTCCGGTGCTGATGGCCAGCAGCGCCGGTCCGGAGGACGTGGCGGCGGTCCAGGCGCGCTACGGCCGCGACGCCGCCGGCCACGCCATCGAGGCCGCGATGGCGCGGATCGCCGAGGGACTCGTGACCCACGGGGTGCGCCGGCTGGTGGTGGCCGGCGGCGAGACCTCCGGCGCCGTGGTCGACCGCCTCGGGCTGCCGGCCTTCCGCGTCGGCCCCGAGATCGCCGCCGGCGTGCCGGTGCTGCGCACCACTGACCGGGACATGTGGCTGGCACTCAAGTCGGGCAATTTCGGCGGGCCGGACTTCTTCGCCGATGCGCTCACGTTGATGCCGTAAGCCGAAGTCGCGACACCCGCTCTCCCACCCGCGACCTCATCCTGAGGTCGCGGGTGGGAGAGCGGGACCGACAGTGCTCCGGCCGGTCGGACGGCCGCATGCCTGCGGAACGACGTTATCCGTTAGAGCGCTTCACGATTGCGTTGCCATCGCGAAGCTTCTCTCGCTGTTTGAT
>NZ_LABX01000139.1 GCF_001043915.1 Methylobacterium aquaticum
TCGATGCCGTTCAATCCGGGTTGAAACGTGCGGTCGAGGTGGTTCTTCGACCAGAGGGGTCGAAGGGCTTTGTTCTCCTGCCGAAACGATGGCGGGTCGAGCAGAGCATTGGCGTTCTCACGGGCTCGCGCCGCCTCAAGGTCGACTATGAAACGTTGCTCCACGTCTCGGCCGGTGCGATGCTTTTTGCATCAATCGGGCGGATGCTCGCATCAATCACTATGAGTTAACTCTTTCCTAACGGACTCTCAGGAACTGGCGGAAGCCCATCGCCGACCTGACGATGCCGAACACCGGCTCGACGGTCTGCTTGCGCAGCCGGTACAGAGCTTTGGCCGGTTCGGTGTTCATCGTGGCCTGCATCGCCAGCCTCCAGGGTTCCTTGACCGCACGGTCGGGCTTTGGCTCGGCCGGCGGTGGCCGGAAGTCGTAGGGGCGCTCCCCCTGCATCGCTTTGATCGCCACCAGGAGCTCGATGCCCCGGGCCTTCAGGGCCTCGACCGGCGCCCGGCCGGCAAAGCCTGCGTCGGCCAGAACCGTCCGGGGCAACCCGATCCTGGCCTCCATCGCCAGGATGGTCGCCGCGAAGGTCGGCTGGTCGCCGGGGCTGGTCGCCATGCCGGTCGCCACGATCAACTGGCTGCCTTCGGCATCGACCACGGCCTGGGCGTTGTAGGCTTGGCGGTATTCGTGCCGGGCGGACTTGCGCATCAAGGCGCTGTCGGGGTCGGTCAGGTTGCTCTGCCGCTCGGGCGCGGGCGGCGGCCCGTTGCCGTCTGGTCCGTCGTCCGGCGGCACCGGCGGCTTGCCGCGGCGCCCCGTCTTGGCCGCATAGGCCGCCTGCTTGGCCTCATGCTCGGCCTTGGCCTGCCCGTGCGCGGCGCGGGCCTCGGCCTCCAGCCGGGCGCAGGCGGCGTCGAGCTTGGCCTTCAGGGTCTCCCGCCGGGCCAGTTCCCGCGGCAGCGCCTGCGGATCGGGCGCGTCCTCGGCATCGGCCGCCTCGGCTCGGGCCGTCAGCGCCGCGATGTCGGCCGCGAGCTTGGCTCGCAGCTCCTGCATCCGGTCGTAGCGCACCGAACGGATCTTCGAGGCGTTGGCGTCGATCTTGGTGCCGTCGATCGACACCGTGCCGAGTTTCAGGAGCCCACTCTCGCGCGCCAGCAGCAGCACTTGCAGGAACGCCGCCTCGAAGGCGCGAGCGTTGTCCCGGCGGAACGCCGCGATCGTGTCGTGATCGGGATGCTGGTCGGCAGCGACGAACCGCACGCCGATGTCGCGGTAGGTGGCCCGTTCGAGGCGCCGCGACGAGAAGATGCCATTGGCATAGCCGTAGATCAGCAGGCCGAGCATCAGCCGGGGATGGTACTGGGCCTTACCCGTGCCGCGATGGTTGATCTTGAATGCGTCGAGCGGGACGCGTTCGACGGCGGCGATGACGAAGTGGGCCAGATCGTCATTGGGCACCCAGTCCGCGAGGTCGGGCGGGAGGAGGAACCGCTGCTCGCGGCTGTAGGATCGCAGGACGGCCATGGCCGCACTCTACGCCGACCGGGCCGGAAGCGCCTTCCAAAACTGCTTGAACTCCTGCGAAGTCAACAGCTTATCAGCCCAGAGCGACGAGCGGAGAACGCGGCCAAATCCGACAGGCTGCTAGGATGTTGGTGACGTAGTCCAGCAAGCGCCGGCCGTTGGTGCCGCCCTCGAAGATCGCCGTGGCCGTCAGGCCGCTCATGCGCAAGGCGCCGTGACTGTGGTGGTCTTGTAGTGCCCGTACGGTATCGCCAGGCGACAGCGCTGGCCGCGCGGGACCCATCCGTAGCGACGCGCCATCCGGGTTGAGGCCGCCGTCTCATTGATGAACACCAGACGGTCCGGATCGAGGTCGAGTTGACCCTCGAATCACGCCTGGCGGGCCACTGCTACATCCGGCCGGTCCTGCTCGGCGGGGTGGAGAGCCCCTTTTTTGCGTGTGATGCGATGGCGGGCCAGGAAGCGCGACAGGCTGCTGGTGCTGGTGGCGACGCCCTGCCCAGCCAAGGCGTCGCGCAGTTGGCCGCCGGTGTCAGTCAGCACGCGGCGCTTGCGCCCGACCACAGGCCGGGGAGGGATCCCTAAACCATTACACTATGTCCGAATGAATCTCTGGTAGTCACCGCTGCATTTTATAATATCTATCTTCCACTTTTGCATTTCCAATTGAGCAATTATAAGTATAAAGAAAAATAATATCAATTATTATAAAATCACAAGATATTCCTGAACTAGAATCTTCATAGTCCGGTTGGAACTTCAATTTATTATTTTAAATTTTTCATATTATATTTATGCTTCCGCTGTCTCGTCCATTAGAACTGAATTTTATACCAGCATTATTATTAAAACAAATTTCCAAGAAATTGTCATGGCCATTTTTTATTTTTATTGGCGTATAAACAAGATTCTAACAACCAATAAAGCCGCATACTTGTTTTTCCACATGTTTCCTATCTAAAGATTTGGTTGAAAATTTTTAAACATAAATATCAAAAAAATCAACAAAACATATGTTTTTCTGGTATAAATGCTTTTTTAATTATCTTAATCTCTCTCATATTTCAAGTACAATTAGAAAAATATAATACCAAAAATCAAGACCTATCTGGTGTTGTGGCAACTAATTTCGACGGAAAACGGGCTTAGAGGGTCTAACAGAACCTAGTTCTTGAACAATGCAGGCCGCGCGTGCGACCAGCATTGCGTCGCCGGGTGCCAGGATTCCGCGGGATATACAGGGTGTCCTCCAGATCGACGTGGGCGTGACCGCCGAGGATCATCGCCTGCGTGACCATCTGGGGTCGGTGCCGCGACATCCCGAACGCGAACCAGATTGAGCCCGCGGGCCCGGCCTTGCGCAGGGCGCCCGGATCACTCGCGGGCGATCACCGCGTCAAGCCAGGGGCAGTTCGGCACGTTGACCGGGGCCCGCACGCCGCGGGCGGCCGCGGACAGGCGCATCTCGCGCAGGCGGGCGCGCTGCTCCGGCTCCATGTACAGTCGCTCGTGGCCCCAGAAGCTCGGCCCGTCATGGGTCTCGTGCGCTTCCCAGGTCGCCGGCTCGATCTCACGCCCGCCCCAGCCGTACTCGACGAAGAACCCGGACGGCGTGTGTGAGTAGAAGGAGGTCATGTGATCGTTGGTGTGACGCCCGAGCGTATAGGCGACACGATCATCCTCCAGCTGTGCCAGGTCGTACCCCTGGCCAACGTCGTCGAGGCTGTAGAGCTCGACCATGAAGTGATGGAGGCCGAGCTTTCCGGATCCGACCATGGCGAAGCTGTGGTGGCGATCATTGATATGGAAGAAGTACAGCTTGTACGGCTTGACGCCGTAATCGCTGATCCGGAACCCAAGCAGGTCGCGGTAGAACGGCAGCAAGGGTTCGACGTCCACCACGTTCAGGACGACGTGACCCATGCCGAGTGCGCCGGTCTTGAAACCTGAGATCGGTCGTCCGGGCTGGAAGGGATCGCTGGCGATTGCCGGCCCGTGGAAGACCTCGATGCGGTTCCCGGCCGGGTCGTGGAACACGATCAGGTCCCGCACGTGCCGCTCGTCAGCCAGGCGGCGCGAGCCGCGGCGCACCGCGACCTTGTGGGCATCGAGTTTCGCCGCGACGGCATCGAGCGCCCGCGCATCCGCGACCTCCCAGCCCAGGAAGTTGAGGCCTTCCCCCTCGTCGCCGGTCACCACCAGGCGCTGCTTGCGATCATCCATGCGGAACGCCCGCACGGCCCCGCCTTGGTCGACAGGCTGCATGCCGAGCAGCCGCGTTGCGTAAGCGTTCCAGTCGTCCAGCTTCGTCGAGCGGACGCCGATGTAGCCGAGAGCCGTCAATCCTGCATCCATCGCTGGTCTCCTTGCCGCCTGGAGAGTGCCGCCTGCGAAGAGGCGGCACCCGGGAAGGGGGCTGCTTGCCGGTGCTCAGGCCTCGGCGACCACGGGATTGCGCAGGACGCCGATCTGGCTGATCTCGACCTCGACGACGTCGCCGGCGCGCATGAACAGCTGGGGCTTGCGCTTGACGCCGACCCCGCCCGGCGTGCCGGACACGATGACGTCCCCGGGCAGCAGCGGCAGGATCGTCGAGATGTAGGCGATCTGCTCCGGGATCGCCGTGATCATCAGGTCGGTGGTGGTGTGCTGGACGACCTGACCATTCAGGCGCGTCTCGAGGGTCAGGCGCGACGGGTCGGGGATCTCGTCGGCGGTCACCAGCCAGGGGCCGAAGCCGCCCGTCCCCGCGAAGGTCTTGCCAGCCAGGAACTGGCTGGTGTGGCGCTGCCAGTCGCGCACGCTGCCCTCGTTGTAGCAGGCATAGCCGGCGATGTGGCTGAGCGCGTCGGCGGCTGCGATGTGGCGGCCGCCCCTGCCGATGACGACGGCGAGTTCCCCCTCGTAATCGAACTCGTCCGAGACCGCCGGCTTAACCAACGGCTGCCCATGACCGACCTGGCTGCCGGCGAAGCGCGCGAACAAAGTCGGCTTCTCCGTCAAGGTCCGGCCGGTCTCTGCGACGTGGTCGCGGTAGTTGAGGCCGATGCAGATGATCTTGTCCGGGTTCTGGATCACCGGCGCCAGCGTGAGGCCCTCCCAGGATAGATCCGGCGCCGCGTCCTGCGTCTCGCGCTCCACCTGCGCCAGCCCGTCCGCCGCCAGGACGTCCCGCAGCGTCGGCCACGTTGTTCCGTAGCGCTGGCCCAGGTCGACGACACCGTTCGCCTTGACCAGGCCGTAGGTCGACTTGCCGTCGCGGTAGAAGGATACAAGCTTCATGGTTCTCTCCGGTTGTTGCGATCCCGAGGACGCTCAGATGGCCTGAGCCAGGGCGTCCAGTTCTTGGATGGACCGGGCGGCCCCGAGCACGTAGCGGTCGGGCCGCACCAGCACGGCGGCCGCTCCCGTCTGCCGCAGCCATGCCCGCTGTTCCGGGGCCTCGTCAGCGACGATCACGACGTCCCGCGCGGCTAAAAGCTCGCGGATGCGGGGCGGCATCGTCTCGGCCAGTTCGGGCTCGACCAGAGCCGCGAAACGGTAACCGACCCGATCGTCGAGGCGGCTTCCATCGGCGAGGAGCGGCTGCGGCGCGATCTGGCCGGCCGGCTCGTCCCAGCCTCCCGTCAGCACCCGCTTCAGGGTCGGCTTGAGCGAACTCATCCGCGCCGCCTCTCCCCCGGGGAGCGCGCTCTCGGGCAGGGCCGCCGCCATGGCCTTGGTGTTGATCAGGCCGCCGAGCCGCACCGCCAGTTCGATGTATTCCCGCACATGCGGGCAACGCTCTTCCTGGTAGGTGTCGAGCAGGCCATCGTCGGCTTGACCGCGCAGGACACGGGCGAGCTTCCAGGCGAGGTTTCCGGCATCCCGCATGCCCGCGCACATCCCCTGACCGAGGAAGGGGGGCGTCAGGTGGGCCGAGTCGCCCGCGATCAGCAGGCGCCCGGCGCGCCAAACGGGGGCGAGGGCGGAGTGGAACGTATAGAGCGCGGCGCGCTCCAACTCGACGTCCTCAGAGGTCACCCAGGGCTGCAGCAGCGCATAGACTGCCGCCGGCTGCGTCAGCGTCGGTCCGTCCTCGTGGGGCAGAACGGCGATCTCCCAGCGGCGGCGATCACCCGTCCCCCGGACATAGGTGGCCGGTCGGCGTGTGCTGCAATGCTGGATGCTGTAATCGCCGAGATCGGGACGGGGACGTTTCAGGATCGCATCTATCACCAGCCACCGCTCGTGAAAGCCGAGATCCTCCATCGGCCTGCCGATCAGCCGGCGGATCAGGGAGCGTGCCCCGTCGCAGCCGACGACGTAGTTCGCGCGCAACCGGCCGAGACGCGCCGTCGCGAGATCCTCGTAGGCGACCTCGATGCCAGCCGATGCCTCCTCGACCGCGAACACCTCGGTGCGCAGACGCACCGTGACCGTCGGCCAGCGGGCGAGACCGGAGCGCAGGACGCGTTCCAGATCCGGCTGGTGGAAGCGGTAGCTGAAGTGCCACGCCTGGGGACCAATGCCCTGCGGGCGCGACCAGTCGAGAAGGAGTCGTCCGGCGTCGTCGATGAACTTCATGCCCGGGGAGACATGGACGAGGGACTGCATCGCGTCGGCGAGCCCGACCGTCTGGAACAGCCGCATTACTTCGTCGTCGAAATGAACGGCGCGGGGAAGTGCGTAGATCTCAGCCTCGCGTTCAAGGACCACGCAGCTGACACCTTGCAAGCCGAGCAGGTTGGCAAGCATCGCACCGACCGGACCGCAGCCGATGATCGCAACCTCGACTTGCTCTGTAGCTTCCCGAGAAGCGTCGTTCGGCGCCATGCGCCTCCTCCTACTGACACCGCGTTGCATCCGGCTGATGTGGGACACTTTTCACGTTGACAGGACGGTACGCAAAGCCGTTGTTCGAGATGTCCACCTAGCGGGCAGCGCCGATGCAACCGAAGGCAAGCCGATCGTTCGCGCGGGGTCTGGCCGTGCTCGAAGCCCTCAACCGCCTCGGCAGCGCGACGGCACTCATGCTGGCCAAGGAGTCGAAGGTCCCGCGGGCGACGGTCTACCGCCTGCTGCAGACGCTGCTCGATCTCGGATATGTCCGGCGTAGCCCGGGCGACGACCGCTATCAGTTGAGCCTCAAGATACGCGGCTTGTCGGAGGGCTTCGAGGACGAGCACTGGATCTCGGCCGTGGCCGCTCCGGTCCTGCTCGACTTGACGAAGTCGATCTCGTGGCCTTGCGACGTGTCGACGCTCGAAGGCATCCGAATGATCATCCGCGACACGACGCACCGCGTCGCCCCTTTGTCGATCGACCGGAACATGGTCGGCCGGGAGTTGCCGCTTCTGGGTAGCTCCGCCGGCCTGGCCTACATCGCGTTCACCTCGGCGGCGGAGCGCACCACGCTCCTCAGCCTGTTGGCCAGGTCCGAAGATCCGGCGGATGCCCCGGCGCGGGATACCGCTTATGCCGAGCGCGTCATCGCGGCGACGCAGCGTCTCGGCTACGGCCTCAGGCAAGGAGGACCGATCTGGCCGCATTCCGGCGCGATGGCCCTGCCGATCATGGACGGCGACCGGGTGCTCGGCTGCATCAGCGCGATCTGGATGGCGCGGGTGATCGGCCACGACGAGGGCGTCGAGCGCTGCCTCGCGCCCCTGCGAGGAGCCAAGGCCACCATCGAGGCCCGGCTGACGGCAGGGGCCAATCAGGACGCGGGTCTGTCCACCAGCCGGGCAGATTGAAAACGCTGCTCGTCCGGCGAGCAAGCCTCCTCCTACAACCGATCCGCTGCAGCCAGCATGACGATGTCTGCCTGGAAAAAACGCCGCGGTCGACGAATCGCCGCGCAGCGAAAGCTTGGAGGAAGCGCACCAATGTCAGGAACAGATGCAGCGTCCCACATCGGCCGCCCGAAGGCGCTCAACCGTGCGCAATGGCGCGTTGTCGCCTTGGCAAGCCTCGGCGGCTCGCTCGAATATTACGATTTCATCATATACGGGATTTTTGCTCAGTACATCGCGAAGCAATTCTTCCCGGCGACCGATCCGTACGTTTCGCTGATCCTCTCGTTCTCCGTGCTGGCGTTGGGTTTTCTCGCGCGGCCAATCGGCGGCATCGTCCTGAGTTGGATCGGTGACCGCTATGGCCGGAGACCTGTGTTCCTGGGCTCGCTCTTCGCAACGACGGCGGCGACGATCCTGATCGGCTTGCTTCCATCCTATGAGAGCTGGGGGCTTGCCGCGCCGTTGCTGCTCATCGCGCTGCGCCTCGTCCAGGGGATCTGCCTGGGGGGCGAGTTGCCGGGCGCCTTGACCTACGCGGTGGAGGCAGCATCCGAGCGGGCCGGGCTCGCCTGCGGCATCATCATCTTGTGCGTCAATGTCGGTGTTCTCGTCGCCACCCTGGTCAATCTTGGCATTCAGCACGTCTTCGCACCGGCCGATGTCGCCGCGTACGGTTGGCGGATCGCGTTTCTCCTCGGTGGGCTGATCGGCTGCGTCAGCTACCTCCTGCGTCGCACTTTGGAGGAATCACCGGAATTCATCCGTATGCACTCGGTCGCGAGCAATCCGGCGGTCGAATTGCTTCGCGACCACGGCCGGGCCGTAGTGACCGCTGCCGCTGTCGTCGCTGTCGTCGGTGGTTTCAACGGCATGCTGTACGGCTTCGTGCCGGCCTACCTGGTTCAGTCCCTCCACTACAGCCCCGCCCTCGTCGCACAAGCCATGACGGCAGCGCTCCTGGTCAGTTCCGCCGGTCTGTTCGTCACCGGCTGGCTCGGCGACCGCCTGCCGAGACACCTCGTGCTGCGGGCCGGCGCGATCGTGCTGCTTCTCGTTCTGCCGATCTGGACCCTGATCGTGTCGGGCAGCGAGCACCTGGTGATGCTTCTTGGGCTGCTCTCGCTGGCATTCTCGATCTCGAGTGGCATCTGGCCGAGCATCGTCGCGACGATCTTTCCGACCCGCGTGAGGTTCAGCGGCATCGCGCTCTCGTACAACATATCCGTGACGCTTTTGTCGGGCTTCGCGCCCCTGGCGGCCTCGATGATGATCGAGCGAAGCGGCATCCTGATGGCGCCGGCTTACTACATCGCCTTCTGCACTCTGATTACCCTGGCGAGTACATTTGTTCTTCCAAGCTTCGGCCGCCCGACCGGGGCGTCCTATCGTCCTCGCACAGCGTGACGGGAAAGCGGCAGCGGAGAGCATTCCGCTGCCGCTTGTGAGACCAACATCGGACAACGCTGAACTCGAGTGACGTGCATCCGCCGTTGGCGCAAAGCATAAGCTCGCAGTCCGAGCCCATTCCGTCTACCAAGCGCCCGGCGTGCCGACGATTACTTGAGAGACAGGCGATCCAACTCTGCCTATCGACCCTGATGGCGCGGCTGCCAGCGCAGCAGGTAGGATTGCATGCGCTGGATCCCGGCCGACAGCACGATGCCGACGATCATCAGCACGAAGACCGCCACCATCATCCCGGCGGCCTCGCCGCGCGCCTCGGACTCAATGATCAGGCGTCCGATCCCGAACTCGGCGCCGATGAACTCGCCGACGATCACGCCGATCAGCGCGAACGACACCGCCGGGGTCAGCGAGGCGAAGACCCAGGCCATCGTCGAGGGAATGATGACGGTTCTGGTGATCTGCCACTCCGAGGCGCCGAGCAGCCGCGAGGCGTTGACGTAGTCGGGATCGACCGAGCGCGCGCCCTCGAAGGTGTTGAAGAACACGAGGAACACCACCACGATCCACGACGTCGCGATCTTCGAGGCGTCGCCGATGCCGAAGGCCAGGATGATGATCGGGGCGAGCGCGATCCGGGGGATCGAATTCACCGCGGTGACGAAGGGCGAGGCGATCTCGGCCAAGCGCGGCGAGCGGCCGAGCAGTAGACCGAGCACCACTCCACTCGTCACGCCGGTCAGGAAGCCGAACAAGGTGTTGCGCAACGTCACGAAGGTCGCGAACCACAGATTGTTCTCGTAGCGCGCAGTGCAGGCCGAGAACGCCGTCCCGCCGGGCATCGCCCACTCGCCGGGCTTCGGATGCAGGCAGCTCAGACGCAGGAACTGCGCGAAGATTTCCGAGGGTCGCGACACGAAGTAGGGATCGAACAGGTCCGGCACCGCCCAGGGCGCGTAGGGCTTGAGGCTCCAGGCCCACTGCCACAGTGCGAGCAGGACGACGACGATCCCGATCTGCCAGGCGAGGGTGGCGAGCGGCCGGCTCATGGCAAGGTACTCATGACGTCCTCGCTTTCTTGAACTCTTCGCCGAGTGCGTGCCAAATCCGTGAGAACAGGACGGCGTATTCGGGCGTCTCGCGCATGGCGACGCCGTCGCGCGGGCGGGGGAACGGTACCTCGAAGCTGTCCTTGATCCGCCCCGGCCGGGCGGAAAACAGGATGATCCGGTCCGAGAGGGTGAGTGCCTCGCCGAGATCGTGGGTGACGAACAGCACCGTTTGCTTCTCGCGCTCCCAGATCTTGAGCAGTACGTCGTGCATGTCGAGCTTGGTGTGGGTGTCGAGGGCGCCGAACGGCTCGTCCATCAGCAGGATCTCGGGCTCGCGCACGAGTGTGCGCATCAGCGAGGCGCGCTGCCGCATGCCGCCGGAGAGCGAGGCCGGATAGGCCGCCTCGAAGCCGGTGAGCCCGACCCGGGCCACCGCCCGGGCGACGCGCTCGCGCCGCTCCGCCTTGCTCAAGCCGGCCAGCTCCAGGCCGTAGCCGATATTGTCGGCCACACTCCGCCAGGGGAACAGCGTGTCCTTCTGGTAGACGTAGCCGACCTGCGGCGTGGTCCGGCCCGGCACGACCGCCTTACCGTCGATCAGGATCGTGCCGTCGGTCGGGGCGAGCAGGGTCGCGATCATGTTGAGCACCGTGCTCTTGCCGGAGCCCGAGGGACCGAGCAGCGACACGAACTCGCCCTGGCGCACGGTGAACGAGACGTCCTCGACCGCATCGATCCGGCGTCCGTTCAGGGCGAAGGATTTCGAGAGGCCCCGCACGTCGACGCGCACGGGGGCAAGCGCCGCTCTGGCCGGGGGGTCGGCGAGGGCCAGCATCAGGCCGGGTACTTCGCGGCGGCGGCCTCGGCGAAGCGCGCCGCGTAGACGGCCTCGAGCGGCAGCCGCTGCACGCCGGTCATCTCGCGGAACCACACCTTGGCGCCGCGATCGAACGCGGCTTGGTCGATCAGGCCGGTCGGGTTGCCGACCGCCTTGGTCCCCCTGATTTCGATCAGGTTCGACTCGCGCGAGGTCGAGCCGACGAAGGGCTCGATGGCGCCGTAGATCTCCTCCGGCTCGTGCTTGTCGACCCATTGCGCCGCGCGCATCAACGCGTTGGTCCAGGCCTGGACGAGGGCGGGATCGCGGTCGATGCGCGATTGCAGGCAGTAATTGACCGTCACCGGCACCGTGCCGCCAATCACGGAGTCCCAATTGCGCGGATCGGAGCCGTCGTAGAGCAGCTTGCCGTAGCCCTGGCGCTCGACCTCGCCGACGAGCGAGTAGGTGTTGATGAGGACGTCGACCTGCCGGGTCTTCAGCGAACCGAGCATCGTGTCGACGTTGCCGACGCCGAGCCACGTGACCATGCCGTCGTAGCCGAGCTTTTCCATGAAGTAGGTCGACCAGACGTGGGTCGTGCCGCCGATCGACGAGACACCGACGAGGGGCTTTCGTCCGTCCGGACGCTTCCAGGCGACGAACTTGGCGAGGTCGGTGATGCCTTGCGCGTAGAGATCGGCCCGGATCATGAACTGTAGGCCGGCGGCGATGCGGTCGACGGCGGTGAGCGCCTTGCACGGGCGCCCCTTGTTGGTCAGCAGCATCGGATGGACGAAGTCGGCGAGAGCGAAGTCGCCCTGGCCCGAGGCGATGATCTCCCGGGTCTTCACACCGGATCCGCCCTGGACGAGGCGGCTGTCGAGGCCCTCGTCCTTGAAGTAGCCGAGGCCCTGGGCGGCGAACACCACCATGTAGCTGCAGGTCGCGACCGGATAGATGCCCTTGGCGGCGGTCGCCGCGCGGGCCGCGCGCGATCCGGCAAGGACCGCACTCGCGCCGAGCGCCGTCACGACGGTGCGCCGGGTCAGGATGGACACCTTCGGAAGGGATGTCAGGGGGGACGTCATGACTCACGGTCTCCCGGTCGAGAGTGGAGGGAACGTCGGGCCGTCAGCCCGAGAGGCGGTCGAGCGCGGCCAGCACGGCATCTCCCATTGCGGCGGTGGAGACCGGGGAGCGCCCCGGCTCTGCGATGTCGGCCGTGCGGGCGCCGCGCCCGAGAGCATCACCGACCGCCCGCTCCAGCAGGATTGCGTCGTCGGACCGCCCGAGGGACAGGCGCAGCATCATCGCGACGCTCAGGATCGACCCGAGCGGGTTGGCGATGCCCCGCCCGGCGATGTCGGGCGCCGAGCCGTGCACCGGCTCGTAGAGAGCCGGGCGCCGTCCCTGAGGGTCGGCCGGCCCGAGAGAGGCCGAGGGCAGCATTCCGAGCGAACCTGCCGCCATCGCGGCGCAGTCCGACAGGATGTCGCCGAAGATGTTGTCGGTCACCATGACGTCGAACTGGCTCGGCGCCCGCACGATCTGCATCGCGGCGTTGTCAACGTACATGTGGGACAGCTCGACGTCCGGGAATTCCTCGGCGTGGAGCGCGATCACCTCCTCGCGCCACAGCACGCTCGCCTCCATCACGTTGGCCTTGTCGACCGAGCAGAGCCGGCCGCGCCGACTGCGGGCGAGTTCGAAGGCGAAGCGGGCCACTCGCCGGATTTCCTCCGTGGTGTAGCTGTTGGTGTTGAAGCCGCGTCGGCTGCCGTCGGGCCGGGTCTCGATCCCGCGCGGCTCACCGAAATAGATGCCGCTCGACAATTCGCGCACGATCACGAAGTCGACACCTTCCAAGACGCGTTCCTTCAACGGGGCGGATTCGGAGAGGGCCGGATCGGTCACGATCGGGCGCAGGTTGGCGTAGAGGTCGAGAGAGCGGCGCAGCTTGAGCAGGCTGCCCTCACGCCGTGCCTCCGGCGGCACCTCGGCGGTCTCAGGGCCACCGGTGGCGCCGAACAGGATCGCGTCGGCGCCCGCGATCGCCGCGCGTGTCTCCGGCGGGATCACCTTGCCGGTGCGGCGGTAGGCTTCGAGCCCGAAATCCGCCTCCTCGACCGCGATCGGCAGGCGTCGGCGCTCGGAGAACCACGCGAGCACGCGGCTCGCCTGCGCCGTGACCTCCGGCCCGATGCCCTCGCCGCCGATCACCGCGACGCGCATCGTGTTGGTCCCGCTCATGCCGCGTCTCCCGCAAGATCTCTCGCCGCGTACACCCAGGGCCGTGCCTGCCGATCCCGCTCCTGGAAGCGGGTGATCGCATCGGCCTGCCGGAGCGTCGTGCCGATCTCGTCGAGCCCCTGCAGCAGCGCCTCGCGCCGCCGCGCCTCGACCGTGAAGGGGAAGTGCTTGCCCGAGGGCGAGACGACGACGCGCTCCTCGAGATCGACCGTGACCTTGCCGGCGCCCTGGCTCTCCTCGACCTCGCGGGCGAGGCCGGCGACCGTCGCCTCGTCGAGGACGACCGGCAGGATGCCGTTCTGGAAGCAGTTGTTGAAGAAGATGTCGCCGAAGCTCGGGGCGATGACGCAGGCGACGCCACGCTCTTGGAGCGACCACACCGCGCCCTCGCGCGAGGAGCCGCAGCCGAAGTTGCGCCCGCCCAGGATGATCTGCGCCTCGCGGTAGGGCGGCCTGTTGAGGATGAAGTCGGGATCCTCCGAGCCGTCGGCGCGGTAGCGCAGCGCACCGAAGCACCAGGGCGCGAGCGTGCCGCGGATGCCGTTGCCGACCAGTCGCTCGATGCGGATGATCACGTCGGTGTCGATGTTCTCGATCAGGATCGGCGCTGCCACGGCCTCAAGACGGGTGAAGCGGTTCATCCGTCCCTCCTGACGTCGGCGATGGCGCCGGCGAGGGCGGCCGCCGCGGCCATCGCGGGGCTCGCCAGATGGGTGCGCGCGCGGGGCCCCTGACGGCCGACGAAGTTGCGGTTCGACGTCGAGACCGAGCGCTGCCCGGCCGGCACGACCTCGCCGTTGGCGGCCAGACACATCGAGCAGCCCGGCTCGCGCCACTCGAATCCGGCCTCGACGAACACCCGGTCGAGCCCCTCGGCCTCCGCCTCGCGCTTGACGATCTCGGAGCCCGGCACGACCCAAGCGCGCACCCCGTCCGCCACCCGCCCGCCGCGGGCGACGTCCGCCGCCTCGCGCAGGTCCGACAGGCGACCGTTGGTGCACGACCCGATGAACACCCAGTCGACCGGGGTGCCGACGATCGGACCACCCGGGGAGAGACCCATATAGTCGAGGGCTGCCGCCATCGCGCGGGCCCGGGTCGGGTCAGGCTCGGCCGCGGGATCGGGGATCAGGCCGTCGACCGGGACGACATGCTCGGGGCTGGTGCCCCAGGTCACCTGGGGGGCGACTAGCGCGACGTCGATCACGACCTCGCGGTCGAAGACGGCATCCGCGTCGCTGGCGAGTTCGCGCCAGGCCGCGACCGCCCGGTCCCACGCCTCTCCCCGCGGGGCGTAAGGTTTCCCCTGCAGGTAGGCGAAGGTGGTGTCGTCGGGCGCCACCATGCCGATCTTGGCACCGAGCTCGATCGACAGGTTGCAGATGGTGAGCCGGCCCTCGACCGGCATCGCCCTGATCGCCGAACCGCCATATTCCACCGCGTAGCCGGTGCCGCCGGCCGCGCCGATGACGCCGATCAGGTGCAGGATCAAGTCCTTCGGCAGTACGCCGGGCGCAGTCGCGCCCTCGAAGCGAACCCGCATGGTCTTCGGCCGGCGCTGGACCAGGGTCTGCGTCGCCAGCACGTGCGACAGCTCCGACGAGCCGATCCCGAAGGCGAGCGCGCCGAGGCCGCCATGGGTGCAGGTGTGGCTGTCGCCGCAGACGATCAGCGTGCCCGGCAGGCTCAGGCCCAGCTCCGGCCCGATGACGTGGACAATGCCCTGGCCGCGCTCGCCGACGTCGAACAGGCGGATGCCGGCGTCTCGCGTCTCGGCCCGCAGGGCGCGGAGCAGGTTCCAGCCGGTCTCGGTGGTACCGGCCCGGCCGGCAGCGCTGGAGATCGCGTGGTCGGGCGTCGCGAACGTGAGGTGCGGGCTGTGCACCGAGAGGCCGCGTTGCTTGAGGTCAAGCAGGCCGCGCGAGCCGCCGAGGTCGTGGAGGAGGTGCCGGTCGACGTGCAGAAGCACGGCGCCGTCGCCGAGGTCGCTAACGACGTGCTCGTCCCAGATCTTCGCGAACAGCGTTCTCGCTGCCTGCGGGGTCGCTGCCATGGCGTGTCCTCCCCCGCGGGGCGTTTCGCCCCGTCGGATGCGCGCCCTCTCAGTCGGAGGGCTGCGGTGGCGATGACCCTAGGGACAGCCCTCCGCCGCGCGAAGCGCCGGTTGGGCATGCCGCCGTCGCGTTTGGAGATGGCTGCGACAGGTAGGTGATCAAGCGGCGCGCCGGACGTGACAGGCTAGCGTGGTCGCGCAGTCCGATGTTGAGCGGGCGCATCCGCCAGGGATCTTCAAGCGTGAGTGCGGTCAGCCCCGTCCGCCGCATTTGCCCTTGCAAGACCTGGCGCGGCACGATGCCGATACCGAGGCCGTTCTCGATGATGCGCAGCTGGCCCTCGAAGCTGCCGACCCGGACCCGGACCCGGACCTCGCCGCCGAGATCCTCGGCAGCGCGCCGGCACAGGGTCTCGATCGATGAACCCCGTTCCAGGCAAACGAAGTCATAGTCGAGGAGATCCGCGAAGGCGATCGAGGCGCGCCCCGACAGGACATGGCCAGGCGGCAATACGACGACGAGTTCGTCGCGCCGGTAGGGCATGATCTGCAGCCCCGGTGCCGGAATGTTGCCGCCGAAGATTCCGAGATCGGCCTGATTGCTGGCGACCCGCTGCACGATCTCCGGGCTGATGCCCTCCTCGAGGTCGATCCGGATCAGGGGATGCAGGGCGAGGAAGCCGGCGAGCTCCATCGGCAGCGATTCCATGATCGCCGACTTGTTCGCCGAGACCCGGATCAGGCCGCGCAAGCCGCTGGCAAAATCGCGAAGCTCGGCATCCATGACGGCGACGCTGCCGCGGATGGTGCGGGCGTGATGGAGGAGGGCCGTACCGGCCTCGGTCAGGTCGATGCCCTTGGAGTGGCGCACCAGGAGCTCCGTGCCGAGCAAAGCCTCGAGTTCCGAGAGGCGCCGGCTGATGGCGGAGGCCGCGATATGGGCGCGCTCGGCCGCAGCCGCGATGCTCTGCTCCTCGACGACGGCGATGAAGAGTTCGAGCGTGAAGAGGTCGTAGCGGAGCATGGGCCGTCCGGGGGACCGTCGAGGATTCTGCGTGGGAGCAGCGGATTGAACATCACGCCGCCATGGCGCGGGTGGAGCGCACGCCAAATATGGCGACAAGATCGCGCTTTGGCCTAGACCTATTCACGCAAGCTCGTCTTCCCCGTCTCCCCGGAGTGGTTCGAGACCAGGTCGAGCGGTTTCGGCGCAGCCTCGCCGGGCAGGAAATAAGCGTGAGCGTGCGCAGACCTATGCAGCGTCGTGTTCTGAACCGCGATGGCGTTCGTGGTGGTGAGGCTCCCGAGCACCCTAAACGGGAAATGCTGGGAACGGGATCACCCTGACCCAGGTCTGCCCCCGGCATCGAGGGCACGGTAGATGTTCCTCAGAGCCCCACCACGAGCTTCCGGTCCTTGCCGGATAGGAAATCGACGCCGTGGCGCAGCAGCGGGACGACACTGATCTGGACCAGCGCCACCGGGAACACCGTCCATGTCGCATCGGTGAAACACTTCTCGTCATGATGTCATCGAGTACGGCAAGCATCATGCCCTCCGCGCCGCGATTGTTTGCTTCGCCACGGCGTCAGAGCAATTTGCGACGAAGTGGATACCGGTTCGTCGTCGAAAATGCGACCAAATCAAAGAGCGAGAGAAGCGTCGCGATGGCAACGCGATCGTGAAGCACTCTAGTAGAAACGCTCAGGTTCATGACGTGAGTGCTCGCAACCCGAGTTTGAACTCGCAATCAAGTGACAGCGTTTGCAAGCGGTCCAGATCGGTTGCGATAGCATGTGCGGCAATTGGAGCGAATTATGTGTCTCTATCCGCTGGAAAATCAGTAAATAATATTGATGTATGACATGTTTTATACCCTCGCACCTTGGTATCGACACGTCGATGCCAAGGCGTCCGGCGCCTCAGCGCCGACGCCGTTCGGGCTTGCCTTGCGCCTTCGGACGGGTCCGGTCGAAGGCGCGGCGGTATCATGATTCCGCAATGACGGGGTTGCGAAGGACGCCGATGCCTGTGATCTCGACCTCGGCGACATCGCCCGGGCGCATGTATAGCGGCGGAATCCGCTTCGCCCCCACGCCGCCGGGCGTGCCCGACACGATGACGTCGCCCGGTAATAGTGGCAGGATCGCCGAGATATATGCGATCTGCTCGGCGACCGGGGTAATCATCAGGTCGGTGGTGGCGCGCTGCACGACCTGACCGTTCAGGCGCGTCTCAAGAGTTAAGCGCGACGGGTCGGGGATTTCGTCGGCGGTCACCAGCCAAGGACCGAAGCCACCGGTACCCGCGAAGGTCTTTCCGGCGAGGAACTGGCTGGTATGACGCTGCCAGTCCCGCACGCTGCCCTCGTTGTAGCAGGAATAGCCAGCAACGTGGTTGAGCGCGTCGGCGGCTGCGATGTGGCGTCCGCCCTTGCCGATCACGACGGCGAGTTCCCCTTCGTAATCGAACTCATCCGAGATCGCCGGCTTCACAAGCGGCTGCAGGTGACCGACTTGGCTGCCAGGAAAGCGCGCGAACAACGTCGGCTTCTCCGTCAGGGTCCGACCGGTCTCGGCGACGTGGTCGCGGTAATTGAGCCCGATGCAGATAATCTTGTCCGGGTTCGGGATCACCGGGGCGAGCGCGATATCGTCCCAGGCGAGATCCGGTGCGGTACCGCCGTAGAGCCGCTCGGCCTCGCCGAGGGACTCGGCCGCGAGGGCGTCCCGGAGGGTCGGCCAGGTGGTGCCGCAGCGCCGGCCGAGATCGACCACGCCGTCGCTCCGCGCGATGCCGTAGCCGGGCCGTCCGTCCTGGATGAATGAGACGAGCCTCATCGGGAAACTCCTGCACGTAATGGGAGGGGCGTTCTTCGGGGAAGGTTCGGGGTGCGGCCAGAGCGCTTCACGATCGCGTTGCCATCGCGAAGCTTCTCTAGATCTTTGATTTTGCCGCATTTTCTACGACGAACCGGTATCCACTTCGTCGGAAAATGCTCTATTCCCGACCGATGACGGAGTCGAGCCAGGCGCAAGTCGTTGGGTTCGGTACCCGGACCCCGCGCCGGGCCGCGTCGAGTCGCATCTCGCGCATGCGCGCGCGCTGAGCCTCCGGCAGGTGAAGGCGTTCGTGGCCCCACAGGCTCGGGCCGTCGAAGGTCTCGAACGGTTTCCAGGTCGCCGGGTCAATCACCTGCGCACCCCATCCGTACTCGACGAAGAATTCCGACGGGGTATGGGCGTAGAACGATGTCATGTGGTCGTTGGTGTGCCGCCCGAGCGTGTAGGCGACCCGCCCCTCCTCGAGCTGCGCGAGGTCGTAGCCCTGGCCAACGTCGTCCAGGCTCTGTAGCTCGACCATGAAGTGGTGAAAGCTTTTTTTGCCCGAGCCGACCATGGCGAAGCTGTGATGACGGCCGTTGATGTGGAAGAAGTAGAGTGGATACGGTGTCAGACCGTAATCAGTGACCTGGAAGCCGAGGATGTCGCGGTAGAACGGGAGCGCCTCGGCGATGTTGTCGACGTTGAGGACGACGTGGCCCATGCCGAGCGGGCCAGTCTTGAAGCCTGAGATCGGCCGGCCCGGCTGAAAGGGATCGCCGGCGATCTCCGGCGAATGGAAGATCTCAACCCGATGGCCGTTGGGATCGACGAAGCTGATGAGGTCGCCGACCCGGCGCTCGTCGGCGAGCGCCCGCGTCCCGCGGGCGACAGCGACGCCGTGGGCGTCCAGACGCGCGGCCATCCGCTCGAGGTCATCGTGGTCGTCGACCTCCCAACCGAGAAAGCCGAGGCCGTCGCTCTCAGCCGCCGTGACGACAAGCCGCTGCTTGCGGTCGTCCATCCGGAACGTGCGTAACGGTCCGCCGCGATCAACGGGCTGCATGCCGAGCAGGCCGGTGGCAAAGCCGCTCCAGTCGTCCAGGCGGGTCGACTGGATGCCGATATAGCCGAGCGTCTTCAGTGCCATGTCGCGTCTCCTCGGAATTTTAGAGGACGGAAGGTTCGTTGAGGCCCGCCGCGTCCCGGGGTCACGGCGTGATGCCCTCCGCGGCGAACACGCGCTCTGCCGCCTCGGAGGCGCGCAACTCGGCATAGAGCCGCGCGCAGCTCGGCGGGGCCGTGAGCCCGGCTCGGTCGATGGTCCAGAACAGGATGTAGAACAGGGCCGCGTCCGCGACGGTCCGGATATCCGCCAGGGGGCCGCCAGGCCCGATCTGACGCTCCACGATCGCGAGTCCGTCCTGCACGATGGCGCGTCCCTGGGCGCGGACGGCCTCGTGCCCGGCCGGATCCTCGACGAACTTGGCCGGCCGGAAGATCCGGGAGAAGCCCTGCATGTGCAGGGTCGCGACAAGGTACTCGGTCAGTTCGTCTGCCCGAAGCCGGTGCTCGGGATCGGTGGGCAAGAGGCCGGCCTCGGGAGCGGCGGCCGCGAGGTAGCGGGCGATGACCGGGAACTCGGTCAGGACGCAGCCGTCGTCGCGCCGGAGCACCGGCACCTTCGCCTTCGGATTGAGGGCGGTGAACCAGGGTTCGCGGTTCTCGCCCGCCCGGATGTCGACCCTGCGCCTCTCATAGGCGAGGCCGGTGCGCTCCAGCAGGAGGTGGATTCCGATCGAGCAAGCGCCGGGGGTGAAGTAGAGCGTCATCATGACGAACCTCCGTCAGGTTAGGACCGTCCCGGCCTCGACCGGGCGCCAGCGCAGGGCCCGGCGCTGCACGGCGACCAGGAGCCAATCGGCGGCGAGGACGAGGATGGCGACCAGGATGATGCCGGCATAGACGCCGGTCACGTCGGCGAGGTTGTAGGCGTGATGGATGAAGTGGCCGACGCCGTCCTCGGCGGCGAGGAATTCGCCGACCAGCGCCGCGTTGATCGCCCAGGGCAAAGCCGCACGGAGCGTAGCCCAGACGAAGGGCTGGGCGCTGTGCCAGTAGACCTCGCGGGCGATGGCGAGGCCGCCCGCGCCGAAGATTGCGACGGTTCGCACGAGGCCCGGGCCGACCGAGCGGATGCCCGCGAAGGTGGCGACGAAGACCAGGAAGAACGTCATCGCGCCGACGAGCACCACCTTGGCGCCGAGCCCGATGCCGAACCACAGGATCAGGATCGGGCTGAGGGCGAGCTTCGGGATCCCCACCGCTGCCCGGGCGAGCGGCTCGATGGCGGCGGTCGCCCGCGGCGACAGCTGAATCAGGAACGGCAGGACCATGCCGGGTACGGCTCCGAGGAGCAGGCCGCCGATCGCCTCGGCGAGCGTCACGCCAACCATCGGCAGCATCGTGCCGGAGCGGGCGAGGTCGGAGAGCCGCATCAGCGCGGCGGCTGGGGAGGCGACGAGATCGGGCATCGACCGCGCGCCGGCCTCCCAGACCGCGACGAGGACGAGGCCGACGGCACCGCGGGCGAGCATCAGCCAGGGGATGCGCAGGCGCGGTCGCGCCGACGCGAGGAGGCTCGGGCGGATCGGGTTCACGACGTCGGACATCAAACCTCCGCCCGGATGCGGCCGAAGAGGGAGGGAAACCCCGGCGCCGTCACGATGCTGTCGATGCAGCGCGGCCGCGGGATATCGATCGGGTGCTCGCCGCGGATCCGGGCCGGAGACTTCGTCAGCGTAAGGGTACGGTCGCCGAGCGCGATCGCCTCGGTCAGGTCGTGCGTCACGAACAGGATCGTCTTGCGCCCAGTCTCCCACAGGCGCAGCAAATCGACCTGGAGGTGCATGCGGGACTCCGCGTCGAGGGCGCCGAAGGGCTCGTCCATCAGGATCACCGGCGGATCGTAGGCCAGGGTGCGGATGATCGAGGCGCGCTTGCGCATGCCGCCGGACAGTTCGTGCGGGAAG
>NZ_LABX01000014.1 GCF_001043915.1 Methylobacterium aquaticum
CGTCCGCGGCCGCCTCGGCTATGCCTTCGACCGCACCCTCGTCTACGCCACCGGCGGTTTCGCCTACGGCGCCGGCGGCGGTCGCGATTTCGGCCTGCCGAACCGCTCCTCCGACGACTTCCAGACCGGCTGGACCGTCGGCGGCGGCGTCGAGTACGCTCTGCCCACCGACTCGTTCCTGAACTTCTTCCGGTCGAACGCCGTGACCGTGAAGGTCGAAGGTCTGTACGTGAACATGGACCGCGGTGGTCTGGGCGGCGCCTTCGCCGTCAACAATGCCGGCACCCTGGTCACCACGGCCTCGCCGGGCGTGGCCGTGATCAGCGGCCTGAACCGTCGCGACACCGAGTTCGCGGTGGTCCGCGCCGGCCTGAACTACAAGTTCAACGGCTTCTAGTCGCCACTGTCCGTCACCCCGACGGAGCGGAGCCCGGCCTCACGGCCGGGCTTTTCGCATTGTGCGGGGAGGGCGGCAGCGCCGACGCTCCGTGTCGCGACGAAAAAGGCCCGGTCGCGGGAGCGGCCGGGCCTTTCTCGTGGTGCGGTCCGGGGCCGGACGGTTCCGTTCTCGCATCGTCGTCAAGCTCAAGGTCTCGGATGTTGGGGCTTGGCCTCGATCATGCGAGGCCGGTCAACGGCTCCTCCGATCTCGGGTCTGCCCGAGATCGTATCGATGCCCTCGGGTCTGCCCGAGATCGTATCGATGCCTCAGCATCCTGGGCCGCTGGAACTAAGCAGACTTGCGTTGGCAGGCCAACGCTTCGTCCGCCTAGATTCTTGTTTTGTCGCAGATTTTCGTCGCAAAACCGGCAACCATTTTCGCGAAATCTGCTTAGATGTCGAGTTCGATCTCGTCGGCGAAGGCTGCCCGTTCGGAGATGAAGGCGAAGCGGGCCTCGGGCTTGTTGCCCATCAGCCGCTCGACCGTGTCGCCGGTGGCGTCGCGCGCCTCCTCCACCACCTCGACCCGCAGGAGCGTGCGCTTCTTGGGGTCCATGGTGGTCTCCTTGAGCTGGCCGGGCATCATCTCGCCGAGGCCCTTGAAGCGTCCGATTTCGACCTTGCCCGACTTGAAGGTGGTCTTCAGCAGCTGTTCCTTGTGCCGGTCGTCCCGGGCATAGGCGCTCTTGGCGCCCTGCGTCAGCCGGTACAGGGGAGGGACTGCCAGATAAAGATGCCCTTCCTCGATCAGCTTCGGCATCTGCCGGTAGAAGAAGGTGATCAGGAGCGAGGCGATGTGGGCGCCGTCGACGTCGGCGTCGGTCATGATGATGACCTTCTCGTAGCGAAGGTCGTCGTGCCGGTACTGGTTGCCGATGCCGCAGCCGAGCGCCAGGATCAGGTCGGAGAGGAGCTGGTTCGCCCCGAGCTTGTCCCGGCTCGCCGAGGCGACGTTGAGGATCTTGCCCCGGAGAGGCAGGATCGCCTGGGTGGCGCGGTCGCGCGCCTGCTTGGCCGAGCCGCCGGCCGAGTCGCCCTCGACGATGAAGATCTCCGAGCCGGCGGCCCCGGCCTTCGAGCAATCGGCGAGCTTGCCCGGCAGGCGCAGCTTGCGGGTCGCGGTCTTGCGCGCGACCTCCTTCTCCTGGCGCCGGCGCAGGCGCTCCTCGGCCCGGTCGATCACCCAGTCGAGCAGCTTGTTGGCCTGGGCCGGGGAAGCGGCGAGCCAGTGGTCGAAGGCGTCGCGGATTGCCGCCTCGACGATGCGGGACGCCTCCAGCGTCGCCAGCTTGTCCTTGGTCTGGCCCTGGAACTCGGGCTCGCGGATGAAGACCGACAGCATCGCCGCGCAGGTCGCCATCACGTCCTCGGCGGTGACCGAGGCCATCCGCTTGACCTGGCCGACCCGCTCGGCGTGGTCGCGCAGCGCCCGCAGCAGCGCCACCCGCATCCCGCTCTCGTGGGTGCCGCCCTCCGGCGTCGGGATGGTGTTGCAGTAGGACGAGGAGAAGCCGTCGTCGTTCGACAGCCAGGCCATCGCCCATTCGAGCGAGCCGTGGCTGCCGGGCTTGGTGATCTTGCCGGAGAAGACCCCGTCGGCGACCAGTTCCTTGCCGTCGATCTCGCGGGCGAGATAGTCCTTCAGGCCGGCCGGGAAACGGTGCACGGCCTCCGCCGGCACGGTCTCGATGCCCTCCAGCAGGGCAGGGGCGCAGCGCCAGCGGATCTCGACGCCGCCGAACAGATAGGCTTTCGAGCGCGCCATCTTGAACAGGCGGCGCGGATCGAAGCGGTGCTCGCCGAAGATCTCGGCGTCGGGATGGAACCGCACCTTGGTGCCGCGCCGGTTCTGGACCCGACCGATCGTCTCGATCGGCCCCTGCGCGTGGCCGCGGGAGAAGGTCTGCCGGTAGAGGGTCTGATTGCGGGCGACCTCGACCTCGAGCAGGTCCGAGAGGGCGTTCACCACCGAGATGCCGACGCCGTGCAGGCCGCCGGAGGTCTCGTAGACCTTCGAATCGAACTTTCCGCCCGCATGCAGCGTGGTCATGATGACCTCGAGCGCCGACTTGCCGGGGAATTTCGGATGCGGATCGACCGGGATGCCGCGGCCGTTATCGGTCACGACGAGGCAGCCATTCTCCTCCAGCTCGACCTCGATGAAGGTGGCATGGCCCGCCACCGCCTCGTCCATCGAGTTGTCGATCACCTCGGCGAAGAGGTGGTGCAACGCCTTCTCGTCGGTGCCGCCGATATACATGCCGGGCCGGCGCCGTACCGGCTCCAAGCCCTCCAGCACCTCGATCGCCGAGGCGTCGTATCCCGCTTCCGCCGTCTCCGCTTGCGGCGGAAGGGCGACGGGCTTCAACCGCTTCGGCGGCTCGGCCGGCGGTTTCGACGGATCGGCCGGAGGCTTGCCCCCCGGCCCGAACAGATCTCGTGCGGCCTCGCTCACGCGACGGCCTCGCGGTGGGGGAAGGGCTCTGGCAGCATTCGAGGTCATCCTTTCCCTATACCGGAACAAACGCGGAACAAAAAGAGCCTTCGTGCGGCATCGGGGTGTGGCGAACGGGCATGGCCGGGCGGCGCGGAATCGCCGTGCAGCAGAACCCGTACCAGAGTCACCGAGTCGTAAACAAATTCCCTTAAAGCTCGGTGACGCGCGCGATGCCCCCCGGAACCGCGGCCGCTACCGCCCGTTGAGCGGACAGCCGCCCCCGACGCCGGACGGGAGGTGCGTGCCGCAGGAGCGTTCCGACGATGAAGGCCGTCCACCGCCACGCCCGCCATCTCTCCCTCGCCCGCGCCGAGCGGGCGGCCGGCCTGGCCTTCGGCTTCGCGGAGGACGAGGTCGCGGCGGCGCCCGTCGGGTTCGGGCGCGGGGCAAGGTCCATCATGGCGGGTCCCATCATGGCCGGCTCGATGGCGATGACGGCGACCGGCTGCGCCGTCGCGGTGGCCTTCGCGGCGACCTTGGCCTGGGCGTTCTGACCGATCGCGGCGGGTCCGCGTCGGCCGTTCCTGCATCTTTGCGAGCATCCAACCCCGGTCCCTGCCGACCGGGCCATGGCTGTTGGAGAGGGCTGCCTAAACTCCGGCCCGGCGAGACGGCGTTTTTGCGATCCGGTTTTGCGATGCGGAATCGTCCCGGGGAACCTGCCTAGCTCGACCGAATTTCCTGAGCGGCGCCCCACGCCACCCGCGCACTCTTGCTTTCGAAGGATGGTGGCCCGATGCGGCGCACCCACAGCATGCCATTCGGTGCGGAGATCGGACCAGAGGGCGTGCGCTTCGCCCTCTGGGCGCCGACGGCGACGCGCGTCGCCCTGGTGCTCGACGGGCCCGAGCATCCCCTGGAGGACCAAGGCGAGGGCTGGCGCCGCCTGACCGTGCCGGGCCTTGGCGCCGGGGCCCGCTACGGCTACCGGATCGACGGCGACCTCGTGGTGCCCGATCCCGCCTCGCGCTTCCAGCCGGAGGACGTGTCGGGCCTGTCCGAGGTGATCGATCCCGCAGCCTTCGCCTGGACCGATGGCGCCTGGGCCGGGCGCCCGTTCGAGGAGACGGTGATCTACGAGTGCCATGTCGGCACGGCGACGCCGGAGGGCACCTATGCGGCTCTCAGCCGGAAGCTGGAGGCGCTGCGCGACCTTGGCGTCACGGCGATCGAGCTTCTGCCGCTCGCCGATTTCAAGGGCATCCGCAACTGGGGCTATGACGGCGTGCTGCCCTATGCGCCGGATTCGGCCTACGGCACGCCGGACGACCTGCGGCGCCTCGTCGACCGCGCGCACGGCCTCGGCCTGATGGTCTTCCTCGACGTGGTCTACAACCATTTCGGCCCGGCCGGGAACTATCTCCACGCCTACGCCAAGACCTTCTTCACCGAGCGCCACCCGACGCCGTGGGGTGCCGGCATCAACTTCGACGGCAAGACCAGCGGCAGGACGGTGCGGGACTATTTCGTCCACAATGCGCTGTACTGGCTGGAGGAATTCCACATCGACGGGCTGCGCTTCGACGCCGTCCACGCGATCCAGGACGATTCCGAAAAGCACGTCCTGGCCGAGCTGGCCGAGCGGATCCGCGCCGCGCATCCCGATCGCCCGATCCACCTGATGCTGGAGAACGAGGCCAACCAGGCCCGCTGGCTGGAGCGCGATCGCGCGGGTCAGCCGATCCTGCACAGCGCCCAATGGGCCGACGACACCCATCACGGCTGGCACATCCTGCTGACGGGCGAGGAGGCCGGCTATTACGAGAGCTTTTCGGACCGGCCGGCGGCGCATCTCGCCCGCAGCCTGGCGGAGGGCTTCGCCTATCAGGGCGAGCCGTTCAAGACTCTCGACGATCACCCCCGCGGCGAGCCGTCCGGCCACCTGCCGCCCTCGGCCTTCATCACCTTCCTCCAGAACCACGACCAGGTCGGCAACCGGGCGCTCGGCGAGCGGCTGAGCCATCTCGCCGATCCCGGGAAGCTGGCGCTCGCCCGGGCCGGCCTGCTGCTCAGCCCGCAGATCCCGATGCTGTGGATGGGCGAGGAATGGTCGGCCTCGACGCCATTCCTGTTCTTCGTCGACTTCGCTCCCGACGAGGCGCTGAACAAGGCGGTGCGCGACGGGCGGCGGCGCGAGTTCAAGAGCTTTTCGGCCTTCGCCGACGAGGAGACGGCCAAGACCATTCCCGATCCCACCGCCGAGGCGACGTTCCGGCGCTCGACGCTCGACTGGGCCGAGCGGGAGCGCTCGCCGCACCGCGAGGTCCTGGCCGACACCACCGCGCTGCTCCACCTGCGCCAGCGCGAGATCGTGCCGCTGACCAAGACCGCCTGGCAGGGCGGACGGTACGCGCTCCCACGGCCCGACGTGATCGATGTGACCTGGTCCTTCGCCGGAGGCACCTTGCGCTTCGTCGCGGCCTTCGGCAGCCAGCCCTACGAGCCGGGGCCGCTCTCCGGCCGCATCGTCTGGCGCTCGCCCGCCGTCTCGCAGGACGAGGACGGCGCCCTGATCCTGCCCGCCTGGTCGGGCGTCTTCGTGACAGAGGTGGTGTGAGATGGCCGTGACCGAGGATGTCGTCGCGCGGCTCGCCGATGAGGCGGGCATCGCCGCAGACTACACCGACGCCTTCGGCCAGCGCGTCGAGACCCCGCTCTCGGTGCGCCAGGGGCTGCTCGCCGCCCTCGGCCTGCCGGCGGGGACCGACGAGGAGGCCCGGGCGAGCCTTGCCCGCATCCACGCGCTGCGCCACGGCCTGGTGCCGCCCCTGGTGCCGGTCGAGGCGCGGCGCGCCGCGCGGGTGCCGGTCCGGGCGGGGACGCGGTCGGGCACGCTGAGCTGGCGGATCGTCGACGAGCGCGGCGCGGCCCGTGACGGGCGCGTGGCGCTGGCCCCGGAGACCGCCGCAATCGAGCTGCCGCCGCTCACCCCCGGCTATCACCGCCTCACCGTGACGCTCGGCGAGACCCGCGCCGAGGCCACGGTGATCGCCGCGCCGCAGCGCTGCTGGCGCCCGCGGGCGCTGGGCGACGAGGGCGCCCGCGACTGGGGCCTCGCCGCGCAACTCTACGGCCTGCGCTCCAAGGAGAACCTTGGCATCGGCACCTATGCCGATGCCGGCCGGGCCGCGGCGGATGCCGGCGCCAAGGGGGCGGCGTTCTTGGGCTTGAGCCCGGTCCACGCCCTGTTCTCGACCGACCGGCAGAAGGTCTCGCCCTATTCGCCGTCCTCGCGCCTGTTCCTCGAAACGCTGTTCATCGATCCGACGGCGCTGCCGGGCCTCGCCGGCAGCCGGGCCGAGGGGCTGCTGAGGGACGCCGCCGCCGAGATCGATCGCCTGCGCGATGCGTCCCTCGTCGACCATGCCGGCGTCTGGCAGACCTTGAGCCCCGTGCTCGAAGCCCTGTGGCAGGATTCCCCGGCCCGGGCCGGGCGGGATACGGAGTTCTTGGTGTTCCGCGCCGCCGGCGGTGAGAACCTCGAGGCTCACGCCACCTTCGAGGCCCTGGCCGAGCATTGGTCGAGGACGGGCGCGCACTGGCTCGGAGACTGGCCCGAGGCGTACCGCCGCAACGGCACGCCGGAGGTCAGGGCCTTCGCGGCCGAGCATCACGAGCGCGTGTCCTATCACGCCTGGCTGCAATTCCTCGCCGACCGGCAATTCGCCGCTGCAGCCGCGCAGGCGCTCGCCTCGGGCATGCGGCTCGGGCTCTACCGCGACCTCGCGGTCGGCGCCGATCGGGGCGGCTCGGAGATCTGGTCGCATCCGGAGCGTTTCGCCGCCGGGCTGTCGATCGGCGCGCCGCCGGACATCCTGGCCCCGCAGGGCCAGGATTGGGGCCTGCCGCCCTTCGATCCCCTGGAACTGGAGCGCGACGGTCTGGCGGCGTTCCGGGCCCTGGTCCAGGCCAACATGCGCCATGCCGGCGCGATCCGCATCGACCACGCCTTCCAGCTCGCCCGGCTGTTCCTGATCCCGGTCGGGCAGGGCGCCAGGGGCGGCGCCTATGTGGCGATGCCGTTCGAGGCGATGCTGGCGGTTCTGCGCCTGGAGAGCCACCGGGCGAAGTGCCTCGTCATCGCCGAGGATCTCGGCACCGCGCCGTCCGGCTTCTCCGACGCGCTGATGCAGGCCGGCATCCTGAGCTACCGCATCCTGTCGTTCGAGCGGGGCGAGCATGGAGCGTTCAAGCGCCCGGCCGACTATCCGCGCGACGCGCTCTGCGCCATCACCACCCACGACCTGCCGACCTTCATCGGCTGGTGGCGCGGTGTCGATACCGAACTGCGCCAGTCTCTCGGCCTCTACGATGCCGAGCGGGCCGGGGCCGAGCGCGGCGAGCGGGTCCACGAGCGCCGGCGCCTTGCGGAAGCCCTCGACCAGGAGGGCCTGATCCCGACGGCCGAGGTGCCGGATCAGCCGCCCTTCGACGCGGCGGTGCGCTTCCTCGCCCGCGCCCCGTCGGTGCTGACCGCGGTGCAATACGAAGACATCCTCGGCGAGGTGAGCCAGGCCAACATGCCCGGCGTCACCGAGGGCTACCCGAACTGGCGCCGCAAGCTCGACCGCGACCTCGACGCGATCGCGGCGCCCGGCGGGCCCCTCGCCAAGCTCGCCGCCTCGTTTTCGACGGAGGAGCGCGGGCCGCGCTCGGGCGCCGCGCGCCTCGCCTCGCCGCCGCCACGGGCGACCTACCGGCTGCAATTCCACAAGGACTTCACCTTCGACCATGCGGCGAGGATCGTCCCCTATCTCGCCAAGCTCGGCATCAGCCACGTCTATGCCTCGCCGATCCACAAGGCGCGGCCGGGCTCGATGCACGGCTACGACATCGTCGACCACCGCGCGATCAACCCGGAACTCGGCGGCGAGGAGGCGTTCATCCGCTTCAGCGACACGCTGAGACGCCACGGCCTCAAGCTTCTGCTCGATATCGTGCCCAACCACATGGGCGTTGGCGGCGCCGACAATCCGTGGTGGCTCTCGGTGCTCGAATGGGGCGCCCTGTCCCCGGCGGCCGACGCCTTCGACATCGATTGGGGCCGGTTAGGAGCCCGCAACAAGCTCGTCGTGCCCTTCCTCGGCGACCGCTACGGCGAGGCCCTGGAGAAGGGTGACCTCAAGCTCGCCTTCGACGCGGAGGAGGGCGGCTTCAGCGTCTGGCACTTCGAGCACCGCTTCCCCATCAACCCGCTGACCTATCCGATCATCCTCGACCGGGCGCTGGCGGCGCTCCCGGAGGTGGGCGACGAGGCTTCGGCGGACGTTCTGTCGATTTCCGAGCGTCTGCGCCGGATGGCCGACGAGACCAATACCGAGCGCATGGCCTCCTTCCCGGAGGAGGCGGAGGGGCTGAAGCGGCGCCTCGCCGATGCGGTGTCGGGCTCACGTGACCTGACATCCGCGATCGACCGGGCGGTAACCCTCCTCAACGGCTTCAAGGGCCATCCCGACAGCGTCGGGGCGCTCCACCGCATCCTGGAGGCGCAAGCCTACCGCCTCGCCCATTGGCGGGTCGCGGCGAGCGACATCAACTACCGCCGCTTCTTCGACGTGAACTCGCTCGCCGGGCTCAAGGTCGAGGACCGGCGGGTGTTCGAGGGCGCCCACGCGATGCTGTTCCGGCAGATCCGCGACGGGCGGATCGACGGGTTGCGCATCGATCACATCGATGGCCTCGCCGATCCCGCGGGCTATGCCCGCGCGCTCCAGGCGGCGCTCGGACCCGGCTTCTACATCGTGGTCGAAAAGATCCTTGAGCCCGGCGAGCGCTTACGCCCCTGGCCGATCGCCGGCACCACCGGCTACGACGTGCTCAACCAGATCGACGGCCTGTTCGTCGACCAGGAGAAGCGCGAGGCGGTGGCCAGGCTCTATGCCGGAGCGACCGGCATGGACGAAGCCTATGCTTGGCTCCTGCGCAACGTGAAGGGCGAGATTCTGGAGACCAGCTTCGCCAGCGAGCTGGAGGTGCTCACCTCGGACCTCAAGCAGGTGGCCGATGCCGACCGGCGCACCCGCGACTTCTCGGTCAATGCCCTGCGCCAGGCCCTGTCCGAGATCATCGCCCGCTTCCCGGTCTATCGCAGCTACCTGCCCCAGGAGCTCGACGAGGGCGAGATCGAGCCGGAAGACCTGAAGCTCATCGGCGACACGGTGCGCAAGGCCAGGCGCCGGTCCCGCCTGCCCGACCGCTCGGTGCACGACTTCGTCGAACAGGTCCTGCTCGCGCGCCTCGACACCGAGGGGGCGGGGCGGCCCGACCCCGAGGTGGTGCGCCGCTTCCGCCGCCGCTTCCAGCAGCTCACCGGCCCGGTCATGGCCAAGAGCCTGGAGGACACCCTGTTCTACCGCTTCGTGGAGCTTCTGGCGCTCAACGAGGTCGGAGGCGATCCGGGCGAGTACGGGGTCACGGCGGAGCATTTCCACGCGCTCCAGGCCGCCCGCGCCCGCGACTGGCCGAATGCGATGATCACCACGGCCACCCACGACACCAAGCGCGGCGAGGATGCCCGCACGCGGCTCCTCGCCCTCTCGGAGATGCCGGACGAGTGGGCTGCGGCCTGGGCCCAGTGGGGCCGGATCGTCGCGCCGCACCTGTCGGAGGTCGAAGGCGAGGCGGCGCCGGACGCCAACGACCAGTGGATGGTCCTGCAAGCCATCCTGGGTGCCTGGCCGCTGGAACTGCTGACGGCAGAGCCGAATGCCAAGGACGTCGAGGTCTTTCGCCAGCGGCTCGGCGCCTATGCCGAGAAGGCGATGCGCGAGGGCAAGCGCCGGTCGAGCTGGGTCAATGTCGACGAGGCCTACGAGGGGGCGGTCGCGAGGCTGTTCGACGCCCTGGTGGCGCCGGGCTCGGAGTTCTTGCGTGAGTTCCGGCCCTTCGCCGAGAGGCTGGCACGGGCCGGCATGGTGACGGGCCTCGCCCGCTCGGCGCTGAAATGCACCCTGCCGGGCCTGCCCGACATCTACCAGGGCACGGAGTTCTGGGACTTCTCCTTCGTCGATCCCGACAACCGCCGCCCGGTGGACTATGCCGAGCGCGAGGCGGCCCTCGGGCAGGAGGTGGCGCTCGACGACCTGCTCGCCTCCTGGCCGGACGGGCGGATCAAGCAGGCGGTGCTGGCCCGATTGCTCGCCGACCGCGCGGCGCATCCCGGCTTCTACGCCGAGGCCGATTACACCCCGGTCGTGGCCGAGGGGCCGGGGGCAGACCGTGTCGTCGCCTTCCTGCGCCAGGATGCGACCGTGGGATCCGAGGCCGGCGACCTGCTGGTGGCGGTGCCCCGCCGTGTCGCCGCGGAGGACGGCTTGCGCCTCGCGGGCGCCTTTGCCGGTACGACCCTGCCGGTCCCGGCGGGCAGCGTCTGGCGCGATCTGGTGACCGGCGACACGGTGCGGGCGGAGGGCGATCGGCTGCCGGTCGAGCGACTCTTCGCACGCCTCCCCCTGGCGGTTCTGCGCCACTCCGCCAGTTGAGACCCCGGCGCGGGGCTCCAAGGTCCCGCGCCTGTTGGACGAGAACGAGCAGGCAGGACCGGGCCGATGAACGTACCCCGCACCAGCACCCAGCCGGCGAAGCGCACCCGCGAGGTGACGCCGCTGCCGGCCACCCTGGCGCCGCTGGCGGCCGGACCGCGGATCTACAACTTGTTCCCCCTCCTGGTCGGGCGGGTCTCGGCCTGGACCGCCGAACTGCCCCGCATCGCCGAACTCGGCTTCGACTGGGTCTACCTCAACCCGTTCCATCAGGCCGGCGGCTCGCGCTCGCTCTACGCGGTTGCCGATACCGATCGCCTCGACGAGCGCCTGCGCGACCTCGACGGCACGCCGGACGACGAGCAGATCCGCCGCTTCTGCGAGGCCGCCGCCGGGCACGGCCTGAAGATCATGACCGATCTGGTGGTGAACCACGCCGCCAATGACGGCAGGCTCGCGCATGAGCGTCCGGACCTGTTCGTGCGCGACGCCTCCGGCGCGCCGGTGAGCCCGCACGCGGTCGATCCCGACGATCCCTCGAAGATCACCGTCTGGGGCGACCTCGCCGAGTTCGACTACGTCGCCTCCGGCCCGCGCACGGCGCTGACCGAGCTGTGGAACGGCTACATCGCCCGGCTCCAGGCATTGGGCGTCGCCGGGTTCCGGTGCGATGCCGCCTACAAGGTGCCGCCGGACGTGTGGCGCAGCCTGATCGGCGCCGCCAAGGAGCGCGACCACGCCGCGCTCTTCGCCGCCGAGACCCTCGGATGCACCTTCGAGGAGGCGCGGGCGACGGCGGAAGCCGGGTTCGACTACCTGTTCAACTCCTTTGCCTGGTGGGACCTGAAGGCGCCCTGGGCCCTGGAGCAGTACGAGCGCCTGCGCATCCTGGCGCCCTCGATCGCCTTTCCCGAGAACCACGACATGCCGCGCCTCGCGGCCTCGCTGGAAGGCGGGCCGGAAGCGGTGGCGGCGGAACTCAAGAGCCGCTACGCGCTGTCCGCCTTCTTCTCCGCCGGCGTGCTGATGCCGATCGGCTATGAATGGGGCTATGCCAAGCCGCTCCACGTGGTCGAGACGACGCCGGAGAGCCGCGAGCACCAGACCGGCATCGACATCTCGGGCTTTATCGCCGCCATCAACCGCCTGCGGGCCGATCTGCCGGCGGCCAATGTCGAGGGGGCGCAATGGCGCCTCTCGGCACCGGACGCACCTTACGTGGCGCTGATCCGGATCGATACCGGCCATCCCGGCTCGGCCGAGAACGCCGTCATCGTGCTGTACAACCCGACGAGCCGGCCGGTCGCGGTCGATCCGGCGTCGCTCATTGCCGGCACCGGCGGCGAGTTCGGCCCGTTCCAGGATCTGACGCCCGAGGCGGCGCCCCTGGTGTTCCGGGCCGACCAGCCGATCGGCCTGGAGCCCCGCGTGGTCCGCATCCTGGCCGCCCGCCGCATCGCCGCCCTGCGCCGTCCCCGCCGCACCACCCCGGACGGGGCCGGCCGCGTCGTCATCGAGGCGGTGAGCCCGGAGATCGATGGCGGCCGCTCGGCGATCAAGCGCGTCGTCGGCGACCAGGTCCATGTCGAGGCCGACATCTTCACCGACGGGCACGACGTCATCAACGCCGCGGTGCTGTCGCGGCTCGCCGGCGAGACCGAGTGGCGCCGCGACCCGATGCTGTTCGTCGACAACGACCGCTGGCACGGCCATTTCCCGCTCACCCGCAACGCCCGCTACGAATACACCGTCGAGGCGTGGCGCGACGATTTCTCGTCCTGGCTGCGGGGCCTGGAGAAGAAGCGCAACGCCGGCATCGCCGTGCATCTCGAGACGCAGGAGGGCGTCGGCCTCGTCAAGCGCGCCGCCTCCCTCGCCGAGGGGAGCGACGGCGCGGCTCTGAACGCCCTTGTCTCGGCCCTGGAGGCCGACGCGCCCGGATCGGATGCCCAGCTCCACCGCCTGCTGGAGCACACCGCTCTGATCCATCGACATTCCGAGCGGGTGAACCTCTCGCGCTATCCGGTGGTGCTGGAGGTGGTGGCCGACCGGCTCGCCGCCCGGTTCTCGGCCTGGTACGAGATTTTTCCGCGTTCGCAATCCGGCGACCCGAACCGCCACGGCACCTTCGACGACGTGATCGCCCGGCTCCCGGAGATCCGCGAACTCGGCTTCGACGTGCTCTATTTCACGCCGATCCACCCGATCGGCCGCATCAACCGCAAGGGCAAGAACAACTCGCTGAAGGCGCAAGAGGGCGATGTCGGCTCGGTCTACGCGGTCGGGGCCGAGGAGGGCGGCCACGAGGCGGTGCATCCCGACCTCGGCACCCTCGACGATTTCCGCCGCCTCGTCGCCGCGAGCCACGCCCACGGCATGGAAGTCGCCCTCGACTTCGCGATCCAGTGCTCGCCGGACCATCCCTGGATCAAGCGGCATCCGGAATGGTTCGACTGGCGGCCCGACGGCACGATCAAGTTCGCCGAGAACCCGCCGAAGAAGTACGAGGACATCGTCAACGTCGATTTCTATCGCGAGGGCGCGTTCCCGTCGCTGTGGGTCGAATTGCGCAATATCATCGTCGGATGGGTCGAACTGGGGGTGAAGATCTTCCGGGTCGACAACCCGCACACCAAGCCGATCCCGTTCTGGGACTGGATGATCCGCGACGTCAACGACCGCTATCCCGACGTGCTGTTCCTCGCCGAGGCGTTCACCCGGCCCAAGATGATGAAGAAGCTCGCCAAGGCCGGCTTCCAGCAGAGCTACACCTACTTCACCTGGCGCAACACCAAGGACGAGCTGATCGCCTACTCGACGGAACTGGCCGGCGAGATGGGCGAGTATTACCGTCCGAACTTCTTCGCCAACACGCCAGACATCAACCCGATCTTCCTCCAGACCGGCGGACGCCCGGGCTTTGTCATCCGGGGGACGCTGGCCGCGACCCTGTCGAGCGTCTACGGCATCTATAACGGCTTCGAACTCTGCGACGCCGCCCCGGTCCCCGGCAAGGAGGAGTACCTCGACTCCGAGAAGTACGAGCTGAAAGCCTGGGACTATTACCGGCCCGGCAACATCCGCGACCACATCATCGCGCTCAACCGCATCCGGCGCGAGAATCCGGCTTTGTGGGATTTTCGCAATGTCGTCTTCACCCCGGCCTGGAACGACCAGATCCTGGCCTATCTGCGGATGACGCCGTCGGGCGACAACGCGGTGTTCTGCATGGTCAACCTCGACCCGAGGAACCGCCATGACTGCACCTACGAGGTGCCCTTGTGGCAATTCGGGCTGCCGGACGACGGCGCGGTCGAGGTCGAGGACCTGCTGCTCGGCTACACGTTCGAACTCCGCGGCAAGACCCATCGCATCGCCCTCGATCCGGCAGAGCGCTCGGTGGTGATCTGGCGGCTTCGCCGCCCTGACCGGCTTGCGGCCACCGGCGGCGCGTGGCAGCACGGAGCAGCCTAGCCGGGTCGCGTCGGCGCGGGTGGCCTGGCCGCCCGCGCCGGCAAGCCGCCACGGTGTGACATCGTCCCGAACTCTCCCCGCCCGAACTCTCCCCGGCGCCCCGCGTTGAGCTTGAAGCACCGCGACAGCCGCAAGCCCGGCGCCACGACCCGATCGAATGAGGCTCTGACGCGATGATCGATCGCACCGATCCGCAATGGTACCGTGACGCCATCATCTACCAGGTGCACGTCAAGTCCTTCTTCGACGCGAACAACGACGGCATCGGCGACTTCGACGGCCTGACCGCGAAGCTCGACTACATCCGGGACCTCGGCGTCACGGCGATCTGGCTGATGCCGTTTTATCCCTCGCCGCTGCGCGACGACGGCTACGACATCGCGGATTACCGCGACATCAACCCGTCCTACGGCACGATGGACCAGTTCCGCACCTTCGTGGACGAGGCCCATGCCAGGGGCCTGCGGGTCATCACCGAACTCGTCATCAACCACACCTCGGACCAGCATCCGTGGTTCCAGCAGGCCCGCAACGCCCCGAAGGATTCGGAGTGGCGCAACTTCTACGTCTGGTCGGACACCGACGAGAAGTACACCGACACCCGCATCATCTTCCTCGACACCGAGGCGTCGAACTGGACCTGGGATCCGGTCGCCAAGGCGTATTACTGGCACCGCTTCTACTCGCACCAGCCCGACCTGAACTTCGACAACCCGAAGGTTCTGGACGCGGTGATCGAGGTGATGCGCTACTGGCTCGACATGGGAGTGGACGGGTTGCGTCTCGACGCGATCCCCTACCTGATCGAGCGCGACGGCACCAATTGCGAAAATCTCCCTGAGACCCACACGGTCATCAAGAAGATCCGCGCCGCCCTCGACGAATCCTATCCCGACCGGATGCTCTTGGCCGAGGCGAACCAGTGGCCGGAGGAGACCGCGCAGTATTTCGGCGACGGCGACGAATGCCACATGGCGTTCCATTTCCCGCTGATGCCGCGGATGTACATGGCGATCGCGCAGGAGGACCGGCACCCGATCACCGACATCATGCGGCAGACGCCGGAGATCCCGGATGGCTGCCAATGGGCGATCTTCCTGCGCAACCATGACGAGCTGACGCTCGAGATGGTGACCGACAAGGAGCGCGACTACCTCTGGAGCTTCTACGCCGCCGACCGGCGCGCCCGCATCAATCTCGGCATCCGCCGCCGCCTCGCGCCCTTGCTCGAGAACGACCGGCGCAAGATCGAGCTGATGAAGTTCCTGGTCCTCTCGATGCCCGGCACCCCGGTGCTGTATTACGGCGACGAGATCGGCATGGGCGACAACATCTATCTCGGCGACCGCGACGGCGTTCGCACGCCGATGCAATGGTCGCCGGACCGCAACGGCGGCTTCTCCCGCTCCGACCCGGCCCGGCTGTTCCTGCCGACGATCCAGGACCCGATCTACGGCTTCGACGCGGTCAATGTCGAGGCGCAGGCCCGCGCCCAGACCAGCCTGCTCAACTGGACCCGGCGGATGATCGCGATCCGCAACAACCACGTCTCGCTCGGGCGGGGCGCCCTGCGCTTCCTCTACCCGGACAACCGCAAGGTGCTGGCCTGGATCCGCGAGCACGACAACGAGCGGGTGCTCTGCGTCGCCAACCTGTCGCGGGCGCCGCAGGCGGTGCAGCTCGACCTGTCCGACCTGCGCACGGCCGTGCCGGTGGAGTTGACCGGCGGCACCTCGTTCCCGCCGATCGGCGACCTGCCGTACCTGCTCACCATGCCGGCCTACGGCTTCTACTGGTTCTCGCTCTCGACCGCGAATGCCGGCACGATGGGCCCGAGCCCGGAGGCGCCGGAACTGTTCACGCTGGTGCTGACCGGCGGCGTCGAGACCCTGATCAAGGGCCGCGAGCGCCAGGCTTTCGAGCGCACCGTGGCGCCGCGCTTCATCGGCTCCCGGCGCTGGTTCGGCGCCAAGGGCACGCGCATCCGCGGGGTCGAGGTGGTCGACAGCGCGATTCTGCCGCGGCTCGAAGGCTCGAACGGCTTCCTCCTGCCGCGCATCGCGGTCTCGCTCGCCAACGGCGAGACCCAGGAGTATTTCGTCCCGCTCGCCGTCGACGAGGGCCGCGAGGACGAGGCGCTGATGGACCACGCGGTCGCCCGGGTGCGCCGCGGGCCGCGGATGGGCCTCCTTTACGGCGCCGCTTCCTCCACCGACTTCGCCCTGGCGATGGTCGATGCAATCCGCACCAACCGGGAGATCGCGTCCGAGAAGGGCCGCATCCGCTTCACCGCGACCTCGGCCTTCGATCCCGATCTGGAACTCGACCCGGCCGATATCCGCCGTCTGTCCGCGGAGCAGAGCAACACCTCGATCGCCTTCGGATCGCGGGCGATGCTGAAGCTCCTGCGCCGCCTCCAGCCCGGCACCCATCCGGAGGTCGAGGTCGGCCGCTTCCTCACCGAGGAGGCCGGTTTCAAGAATACCCCGGCTTTGCTCGGCGTCATCGAGCATGTCGGACCGGACGGCGCCACGACGGCGCTCGGCCTGCTCCAGGCTTTCGTGCGCAACCAGGGCGATGCCTGGACGCTGATGCTCGAATACCTGCGGCGGGACCTCGACGCGATCGTGCTGGTGCCTGAGAGCGAGGCGCACGCGCCGGAGGAGACCTTCGCCACCCATCTGCGCTGGGCGGGCCTGCTCGGCCAGCGCACCGCCGAGATGCACCGGGCGCTCGCCATCGAGACCGACGACCCGGCCTTCGCCGCCGAGGCGTTCACCGCGGAGGATCTGGCGGCGCTCGCCGCCGACACGCGGCGCCAGGCCGAGAAGGCCCGGCGGGCCTGCGGGGCTCTGGGTTTCACGGCGCCTGACGGCGCCCAGGAGGCCGCCGCCGCGATCGTCGCCGCCAAGGAGGAGATCGAGGCTTTGGTGGCGGCCCTGAGCCGGGAGGCGCCGCAGGGCGCGCACCGCACCCGCATCCACGGCGACTACCATCTCGGCCAGGTGCTGGCCTCGCAGGACGATCTCATCATCGTCGACTTCGAGGGCGAGCCGTCCCGGCCGGTGGCCGAGCGCCGGGCGAAGTCGACGCCATTGCGGGATGTCGCGGGCATCCTGCGCTCCTTCGCCTATGGCGGTGAGACGGTGACCCGCGAAGTCTCGGCGCGCTTCGCCGAGGCCGGCGAGCGGGCGAAGGTCGCGGTGGCCGCCTGGCGCCGGATGGTGAGCGACGCCTTCCTGGACGCCTATGCCGCCACCGTGCGGGGCAGTCGCGCCGACGTCACCGATGCGGCCACCCGCGACCGGCTGCTGCGCCTCTGCCTGCTCCAGAAGGCGCTCTACGAGATCGACTACGAGGCCAATAACCGCCCGGACTGGATCGAGATTCCGGCCCGCGGCGTCCTGGCCATCCTGTCCGACCAGAGAGGTGCGTAACCCATGGACGACGAGACCCGCGCCCCGAAGCCGGCCGCTCGCCGGCCCGAGACCGACCGCCGCCTCGACACGCCCGTGGCCGAGAGTGCCAAGATCACGGGCAAAATCACGGGCAAGATCACCGGCAAGGCGAAGGCCGCGAAAGGCGACAAGACCAAGGTCAAGGCCGTCCTGGTCACGCCCGTGACGGCCCGCGCCAAGGAAACCGAGAAGCGAACCGAGAAGCGAGTGGAGACCGTCCTGGGCAAGAAGGCCAAGGCTAAGAGCAAGGGATCGGCTTCTGCCAAGGGATCGGCTTCTGCCAAGCCGAACGCACCCATCTCCCTGCGCGTCGCCGCCATGCAGGCGGCGGCCTCGCCCCGGATCTCCGGCCCGGCGCCGGGCCGTCCGGCGCGGCCCCCGGTGCCGGGCCGGGCCTACGCGGTCCATCCCGACGCCGTCGAGACCATCATGCGGGCCGAGCACGGCGACCCCTTCGGCGTGCTGGGGCCGCACGAGACGGCGGAGGGCCAGTGGGAGATCCGCGCGGTGCTGCCCGAGGCCCGCGCGGCCACGGTGGTGATCGGCGACACCCGCGTGCCGATGGAGCGGCGCCACCCGGCGGGCTTCTTCGTCGCGAGCGTCGCGCATCCGCAGCGGCCGGATTACCGCCTCGCGGTCGAGGGCTGGGACAACACCGAGCGCACCCGGCGCGACCCCTACGAGTATGGCGCGACCCTGACGCAAGCGGAGATCGACCTGCTGCGCGACGTCGGCAACGACGCCGTGCAACGGGTGCTCGGCGCCCACGCCGTCGAGATCGGCGGCACGCCGGGCTTCCGCTTCGCGGTCTGGGCGCCCAATGCCCGCCGGGTCTCGGTGGTCGGCGACTTCAACGAATGGGATGGCCGGCGCCACCCGATGCGGCTGTGGCAGGATGGCGGCGTCTGGGAGCTGTTCATCCCCGAGCTGAAGAAGGGCGGCCACTACAAGTTCGAGATCCGCGGGCCCGACGGGTCGCTTCTGCCGCTCAAGGCCGATCCGGTCGCCTTCGCGGCCCAGCAGCCGCCCGAGACCGCCTCGCGTCTCGAAGGTCTGCCGTCACCGGTCTGGCGCGACCAGGCGTGGATGCAGAGCCGCAACGCCCTCGATCATCGCCACGGCCCGATCTCGATCTACGAGGTCCATCTCGGCTCCTGGGCGCGGGTGCCCGAGGAGGGCAACCGCTACCTCACCTATCGCGAGCTGGCGGCCCGCCTGATCCCCTATGCCAAGGAGATGGGCTTCACCCATATCGAGCTTCTGCCGATCACCGAGCATCCGTTCGACGGGTCCTGGGGCTACCAGCCGGTCTCGCTCTACGCGCCGACCAGCCGCTTCGGCTCGCCGGAGGATTTTTCGGAATTCGTCAACGCGGCGCACGAGGCCGGCATCGGCATCCTCCTCGACTGGGTGCCGGGCCACTTCCCCCTCGACGCCCACGGCCTCGGCCAGTTCGACGGCACTCATCTCTACGAGCATGCCGATCCGCGCCAGGGCTTCCACCAGGATTGGGGCACCTACATCTACAATTTCGGCCGCACCGAGGTCTCGGCCTTCCTGGCATCCAATGCCCGGTTCTGGCTCGAACACTACCATCTCGACGGGTTGCGGGTCGATGCGGTGGCGTCGATGCTCTATCTCGACTATTCCCGCCGGGCGGGCGAGTGGATCCCCAACCGGTACGGCGGCAACGAGAATCTCGAAGCCATCGATTTCCTGCGCAAGACCAACGAGGCCACCTACAGCCATGCCCCTGGCACGATGACGGTGGCGGAGGAATCGACCTCCTGGCCCGGCGTCTCGCACCCGACCTATACCGGCGGCCTCGGCTTCGGTTTCAAGTGGAACATGGGGTGGATGCACGACACCCTGCGCTTCATCTCGAAGGAGCCGGTGCATCGCCGCTACCACCACCACGATCTGACCTTCGGCCTGCTCTACGCCTTCTCCGAGAACTTCATCCTGCCCCTGTCCCATGACGAGGTGGTGCACGGGAAGGGATCGCTGATCGGCAAGATGCCGGGCGACCGCTGGCAGAAATTCGCGAACTTACGCGCCTATTTCGGCTTCATGTGGGGGCATCCGGGCAAGAAGCTGCTGTTCATGGGCGGCGAGTTCGGCCAGGAGCGGGAGTGGAACCACAACCAGAGCCTGGACTGGCACCTGCTGGACGATCCTCTCCATGCCGGCCTGAAAGCCCTGGTGCGCGACCTCAACCATCTCTACGCCGCAACCCCGGCACTCTACGCCCGTGACACCGAGGCCGCCGGCTTCCAGTGGCTGGTGGCGGACGACGCGGAGAACAACGTCATCGCCTGGGCGCGCAAGGGCCGTGAGCCCGGCGAGATTGCCATCGTGGTCTCGAACTTCACCCCCATCGTGCGGCACGGCTACCGCATCGGTGTGCCGATGCCCGGCCATTACCGCGAGGCGTTCAACTCGGATGCCGAGGGCTATGGTGGCAGCAATGTCGGCAATTACGGCGGGGTCGACGCGGTGGCGGAGGCTTCGCACGGCCAGGATCACTCCCTGACCCTGTCGCTGCCGCCGCTTGCGACGCTGATCCTGGTGCGGCGGGGATAAGGAAGTCAAAGCCAGTAGAGGACTGGCACGGGATCCCTTCTCTCACTCGGGGGAAGGGATCCCGTGCCTGTTCTTGATCCGGTGGCGAGAATTCTGACCGGACTACGATCCCCCCACCGAAATATTGACGAGGCTCCGCCAACCTTGGCATCGCCGGCACAGAAGCGCTTAACCGAGAAACCCGAAGCCGCTTCGGCCCCCACCACCGATCTGCTATGAACGCCTCAGTGATCGAGACGAGAGGCGTTTACTCCATGTTGACGGCGTTATCCAAGCAGTTGATGCCGCCATGGATGCAGTCCATGGCTCGGAAGGCCAAGTTGGAGCGCTCGCTGAAGACTTTCGAGCGGCGGGTGGTGTCGCATCGCTTCGGCGGGATCGAGCTGAAGGTCAACCTGTGCGATCCGGTCGGCGCCGAATGGTACGACCACGATTCCGGCAGCCTGGCGGAGATCACCTTTTTCAAGGAAAGCGGGGCGCTCAAGGACGGCGCGGTCGTGTTCGATCTCGGCGCGCATCAGGCCGTGGTGGCGTTGCAGCTCGCCACCCATGTCGGCCCCACGGGCCGGGTGGTGGCGCTCGAGGCCAATCCGCACAATGCGCGGGTCGCCAACGAGAACGTCGCCCTCAATGGCGCCCGCAACCTGACGATCCTGCACGCCGCTGCGGCGAGTGAGGACGGGGTGCTGGAGTTCAACGAGAGCCTGAACGGCCAGGTCGACGGCGGTGCCGGCACCCATGGCAAGGTCCAGGTGAAGAGCCGCTCGATCGACAGCCTGGTGGCCGAGTTCGGCACGCCGGACATCGTCTACGTCGATGTCGAAGGCTTCGAATGCGCGGTTTTGGACGGGGCCGGTGCCACGCTCGACAGGATCCCGAACTGGTTCATCGAGGTCCATGGCGGCGCCGGCCTCGAGAAGTTCGGCGGCTCGGTCGACACGCTGCTCGGTTACTTCCCCGCCGACCGGTTCAAGCGCCACTTCTGCCGCTCGGACGAGGGACCGTTCGTTCCCTTGAGCGAGACCGGCTCGCTCGACGGCACGCGCTGGTTCTTCATCGCCACGCGGATCTAATCCGCGAGGCTCCGGCGCAAGCCGGAACCTCGGCCTTGCAACCGCCACGGCTTGCGCCGGGGCGTTCGGCTTGCGATGCCTGGGCCTCCCCGTCCCATCCGGTGAGGCACCCGCATGACCGTCCCGCCCCTGCCCGACACGATGCCGCCGGTGAGCCGCGAGGCGGCCGGAGTGCTGCCGAGCGGCATCGGCGAACTCGTGGCCTACGGCGTCGAGCGGCCCGGCCTGATCCCGCTCTGGGTCGGGGAGGGCGACCGGGCGACGCCGGCCTTCATCGGCGAGGCGGCGCAGCGGGCGCTGCGCGACGGCGCCACCTTCTACACCCGGATGCTCGGCATCCCGCCCCTGCGCGAGGCCCTGGCCGAGTACGTCTCGCGGCTCTACGGCGATCCGGTCGGCCCCGAGCGGTTCTTCGTGACGGTGGGGGGCATGCATGCCTTCCATACCGCGATCCGCATCGCCGCGGAGCCCGGCGACGAGGTGGTGCTGCCGACCCCGACCTGGTCGAACTTCTTCGGCGCGGTCGCCATGCAGGGGGCGAGGCCCGTCCCGGTGCCGATGCAGTTCGACGCCCGTGCCGGCTGGAGCCTCGATATCGGGCGGATCGAGGCGGCGATCACCCCGCGCACCCGCGCCATCGTCCTCAACACCCCGGCGAACCCGACCGGCTGGATCGCGACCCGGGCCGATCTCGCAGCGGTGCTGGCGATCGCCCGGCGCCATCGCCTGTGGATCGTCGCCGACGAGATCTATGGCCGGTTCTGCTTCGATCCCGCCCACGAGGCTCTGGGCCGAGCGCCCTCGATCCGGGACGTCTGGCAGTCCGAGGACCGCGAGCGGGTGCTGTTCGTCCAGACCTTCTCCAAGAACTGGGCGATGACCGGTTGGCGCATCGGGTGGCTGGAGGGACCGGCGGCGATCGGCCGGATCGTCGACGGCCTCGTCCTCTACGGCACGTCGGGAGTCGCCACCTTCCTTCAGCACGCCGCCGTCACGGCGATCCGGGAGGGCGAAGCCCTGGTGGCCGAGCAGGTCGCGCAGGCCCGTGCCGGGCGGGCGATCGTCTGCGAGGCGTTGGGGGCGGTGCCCGGCGTCGAGCTGCCGGCGCCCGCCGGGGCGTTCTACGCCTTCCCGCGGGTGCCGGCCGAGCCGCAGGATATCCGCCTCGCCAAGCGCATTGTCGATCAGGCGAATGTCGGCCTCGCCCCCGGCTCGGCCTTCGGACCCGGCGGCGAGGGCTTTTTGCGATTGTGCTTCGCCCGCTCCGCCGCCGACCTCACCGAGGCGATGCGCCGGATGGTGCCGGTGCTGACGCCGCGGTGACGTGCAGCCTCACCGCTTGCGCACGAACTCCGTGCGCAGCACCAGGCCCTTGATCGTGTCGTGCCGGCAATCGATCTCGTCGGCGTTGTCGGTGAGCCGGATCGAGCGGATCACCGTGCCCTGCTTGAGGGTCTGGTTGGCGCCCTTGACCTTCAGGTCCTTGATCAGGGTGACGGAATCGCCGTCGTTCAGCAGGTTGCCGGAGGCGTCGCGCACCTCCCGGGTCGCGGCTGTCGTCATCTCGCTCGCCGGGCGCCACTCGCCCGTCGCCTCGTCATACACGTAATCGTCGTCCGCACCCGTCACGCCGGTCCCTCCTCCGTTACGTCGGCGTTCTCACCGGCGGGGGTGGTTCCCCGCAAGGGGCCTCACCTCAAATAACCGGTAAGCCGCGCTGCTTGGCCTCTTCCGCCGGCTCGACGTGGATCGTCACCACGGCGCCCGCGACCGCTCCCGCGATCGCGGCTTCGAGCCGGTCGCAGATCGCGTGCGATTCCGCCACCGTCATCTCGCCCGGCACCACGAGATGGAAATCGATGAAGGTGACCTGGCCGGCATGGCGGGTGCGGACGTCGTGGGCCTCCAGCGCGCCCTCGCCGTGCTCGGAGATCAGCCGGCGGATCTGCCCCACCATCTCGGCTGGGGCGGCCTGGTCCATCAGGCCGCTCACCGAATCGCGCACCATGGCGCCGCCCGACCACAGGATGTTGAGCGCCACCACCACGGCGATGACCGGATCGAGGATCGCCCAGCCGGTCGCGGTGGCGAGCCCGAGCCCGATCAGCACGCCGCCGGAGGTGAACACGTCGGCCAGCACGTGCTTGCCGTCCGCCACCAGGGCCGGCGAGCGCCAGTCGCGGCCGCGCCGCACCAGCATCACGCCCCAGACGAGGTTGATCGCCGTCGCGAGCCCGTTCACCGCCACGCCGACGAGTGGCGCGTCGAGCGTCTTGGGCGCCTGGATCGCGTCGTAGGCATCGCGCAGGATCACCACCGCGGCGACGATGATCAGCGCGCCCTCGATCACCGCCGAGAAGTATTCGGCCTTGTGGTGGCCGTAGGGGTGGTTCTGGTCCGCGGGTTGGGCGGCGACGCGCAACGCCACGAAGGCCGTCATCGCCGCCACGACGTTGATGATGCTCTCGAGCGCGTCCGAATAGAGCGCGAGGCTGCCGGTGATCCACCACGCGCCGAACTTGAGGGCGAGCACCAGGAGCCCGACCCCGGCGCTGGCGAGGGCGGCGGCTTGCGCACGTTCCATGACGATGTTCCGAGAGGCAAGGGCGATGCCGCAGGGCCGGACCCGGTGTCTCTCACGACACGCCGATCGCCGAAATTGCCCGATCAGGCAGCGTCGGCGGAACGGAAGCGGTGTGAGCGGCACGAGGTCCGCTGCGGCGCGGCGCCGCTCCCATAAGGCGCGTGCCCCGGGAAGGCCACAGCACAGGTCATAGCCCGGGCTATGACGTACCGTCAGGCGCTGGCCGGCCGGCCCGATGCCGAGCGGGCCTGCTCGCGCAGGCGGCTCACCTGGGCCCGCGCCCGGGCCGTGGCGGCCTTGCGGCTGTAGTGGCGGCGCAGGATGCCGAAGCGGGCGGCGGCCGCGAGGCTCTCCAGCCGCTCCGCTTCGCACTCCCACCAGACGACCAACTCGGCATCGAGAGTCGGATGGCTGGGCATGACGGACCTCCTTCAGGCGGGACGACGCCGTCTCAGATGGGGCGCCGCCCTGCCGCATGCCATGCCTCGTGCGGTGCAGCACGGATGGCGGCCCGGCCCGCTCCGCCGGCCCGCCGCCGCGTAATCCCGACGAACATCGCTGTAGAGGTCGCGGGGAAACATCATGGAAGTATGCGTATTCATGCAAACGGCATCAAGTGCCGCTTTTTGAGGCGTTGTTGCAACGCAGCGTAGAGGGTATCCGCCGGGATGCGGAGCAATGTTAATAGATTTTATACGTATTTATTGCATTTTCTTGGCGAAATTCGATGCCTGGCAGGACAATTTTCATGTTCAAGCGCCGATCTTCCAATGACGAACTTCTCGAAATCCTCGGGCACCACGCCGGCGTCGGTTTCTGGGACGCGATCCTGCATGCCGGCGACGCGATGCATCAGAAGAGCCGGTGGACATGGTCACAGGAGTTCCGGCGGTTGCTGGGATTCTCGGGCGAGCAGGATTTCCCGAACACGGTCCAGTCTTGGTCGGATCGTTTGCATCCCGACGACGCCGGGCGCACGCTGGATGCCTTCGCGGCCGCGCTGCGGAACGTGGCGGACAAGGGCAGCTACGACGTCACCTATCGGCTGAAGACCAAGGACGGGAGCTATCGCTGGTTTCGCGCCACGGGGGGCGTGGCCCATGGTCCCGACGGCGTGCCGCTGCGCGCCTGCGGCTCCCTGGTCGATGTTCACGCCACCGTCTCGGCGGAGCATGAGCGCAACAGCCGCATCAGCGCCCTGCTCGACCAGTTCGGCGGCGAGGCCGCCCAGATGACCGAATCCCTCGCCCAGGCCGCCACCGGGATGGAGGCGACGGCCCGGGCCATGGCGTCGATCGCCGAGCGCACCAGCCTGCGCTCGGCCGAGGCCGCGTCTGCCTCGGCACAGACCTCGGCGAATGTCGAGGCGGTCGCAGCGGCGATCGAGGAGCAGGCTTCGGCGATCCAGGGGCTGTCGGAGCGGGCCGAGCATTCGTCGCAGCTCGCCATCTCGGCCAGCGACAAGGCGACCCGGACCGACGCCATGGTGCAGAGCCTGTCGCAGGCGGCGGACCGGATCGGCGCCGTGGTCGGCATGATCAGCGCGCTCGCGAGCCAGACCAACTTGCTGGCGCTGAACGCCACGATCGAGGCGGCCCGGGCCGGCGAGGCCGGCCGCGGCTTCGCGGTCGTCGCCGCCGAGGTGAAGGAACTCGCCAACCAGACCGCCAAGGCGACGCAGGAGATCGGCGCGCAGATCGCCGAGATCCGGCAGGCGACCGGGACCGCGGTCGGAGCCATCGCGGAGATCGGCGGCGCGATCACCGACCTGCGCGATACGACCGACGCCATGATGCAGGCGACGCGGGAGCAGGGCGGGACGACGACCGAGATCGCCCGCAACGTCTCCGGGGCGGCGGCGGGCTCGCGCCAGGTCTCCGGCAATATCAGCGATGTCCGCCAGGTCGCCGCGGATGCCGACAGGGCCTCCGAGGAGGTGCTGGCCGCCGCCCGCGACCTCGCCGCCCGCGCCGGGCAGATCGGCGACACCATCCGCGGCTTCCTCGCCGAGGTCCGGGCGGCCTGACCGCTCGGCGACGGTCAGGCGAGTCGTCGGTCCGGACGCGCGTTTCTCCGATTCCATCCGCCCCCGGCCCATTGATCCGGCGGCGGAATCCTGGCTGAAGGGCCGGATGCGCGTGGACCTGTTCGATTTCGACCTGCCGGAGGACCGCATCGCGCTCCGGCCCGCGGTGCCGCGGGATGGCGCCCGCCTGATGCTGCTCCACCCCGGCGCCCCCCCGGAGGACCGCGTCGTGCGCGATCTCCCCGGCCTTTTGCGGCCGGGCGACGTGCTGGTCTTCAACGACACGCGGGTGATCCCGGCGCGGCTGCGTGGCCTGCGCCACCGGCCGGACGGCCAGCCGGTGCGGCTCGAAGCGATGCTGCACCTGCGGGAGAGCCCGGATCGCTGGCGTGCCTTCGCGCGGCCAGCCAAGCGCCTGCGGGTCGGCGACCGGGTCAGCTTCGGCGCGGCCGGGGAGGGCGAGACCTGCGCGCTCACCCGCCTCGACGCCACGATCGTCACGCGCGGGGAGGGGGGCGAGACGACCTTCGCCTTCGACCTCGCCGGGCCGGCCCTCGACGAGGCGGTGGCGGCCCTGGGCGAGCTGCCGCTGCCGCCCTACATCGCCGCCAAGCGCCCGACCGACGCGCAGGACGCGGCCGATTACCAGACGGTCTATGCCCGCGCGCCCGGGGCGGTGGCGGCTCCCACCGCGGGCCTGCACTTCACGCCCGAACTTCTGGCGGCCTGCACCGCGGCCGGTCTGACGCAGCTCCGGGTGACGCTCCATGTCGGCGCCGGCACCTTCCTGCCGGTGAAGGCCGACGACACCGACGCGCACCGGATGCATGCCGAGATCGGCGAGATCACCCCGGAGGCCGCCGAGGCCCTGAACCGGGCCCGCTTTTCGGGCGGGCGCATCGTGGCCGTCGGCACCACGGCGCTGCGGCTCCTGGAGAGTGCGGCGGAGCCTGATGGCACGATCCGGCCCTGGACCGGCGCCACCGACATCTTCATCACCCCGGGCTACCGCTTCCGTGCGGTGGACGTGCTGATGACCAACTTCCACCTGCCGCGCTCGACCCTGTTCATGCTCGTCTCGGCCTTTGCCGGGCTCGAGCCGATGCGGGCGGCCTATGCCGCCGCGATCGCGCGCGGTTACCGCTTCTATTCCTACGGCGATGGCAGCCTGCTCTTCCGGGCGGAGACGCGATGACCGACCACTTCACCTTCACCGTCGCGGCGACCGACGGCCCGGCCCGCACCGGCGAGATCCGCATGCCGCGCGGCGTCATCCGCACCCCGGCCTTCATGCCGGTCGGCACCGCCGGCACCGTCAAGGCGATGTATCCCGAGCAGGTGAAGGCGCTCGGCGCCGACGTGGTTCTGGGCAACACCTACCACCTGATGCTGCGCCCCGGGGCCGAGCGGGTGGCGCGTCTCGGCGGCCTGCACGCGATGATGCAGTGGCCCTACCCGATCCTGACCGATTCCGGCGGCTTCCAGGTCATGTCGCTGGCGGGCCTGCGCAAGCTCGACGAGACCGGGGTGCGGTTCCAATCGCATCTCGACGGCTCGACCCATCTGCTCAGCCCCGAGCGCTCGATCGAGATCCAGGGCCTGCTCGGCTCCGACATCCAGATGCAGCTCGACGAATGCGTCCGCCTGCCGGCGCCGGAACCGGCGATCGAGAGCGCGATGCGGCTGTCCCTCCGCTGGGCCGAGCGCTGCCGCATCGCCTTCGGCGACCAGCCCGGCAAGGCGATGTTCGGCATCGTCCAGGGCGGCGATATCCCGGGCTTACGCATCGAGAGCGCCAAGGCGCTGGTCGATCTCGACCTCAAGGGCTACGCCATTGGCGGCCTCGCGGTCGGGGAGCCGCAGGCGACGATGCTTTCCATGATCGAGACCGTCGAGCCGCACCTCCCGACCACGAAGCCCCGTTACCTGATGGGCGTCGGCACCCCGGACGACATCGTCCAGGCGGTGAGCCGCGGCATCGACATGTTCGATTGCGTCATGCCGACCCGGGCCGGCCGTCACGGCATGGTCTATACCCGTCACGGCCGCCTCAACCTGCGCAACGCCCGCTTTGCCGAGGACAACACCCCCCTCGACCCGGACTCGACCTGCCCGGCGGCGAACCAGTACAGCAAAGCCTATCTGCACCACCTCGTCCGTGCCGGCGAGATTCTGGGCATGATGCTGCTGACCTGGAACAACCTGTCCTACTACCAGGATCTGATGGTGGGCCTGCGCAAGGCCATCGCCGAGAGGCGGCTCCACGCCTTCATCGGCGAGACCCGCGAGGGCTGGGAGAGGGCGGAGCGCGACCGGGCCGCGTAGGCGACCGGGCCCGGTCCGAGGGGAAGCGCGCGGCGCGGCTCTATCGCAGCAGCGTCGCCCGGACCCACCAGCCTGCTTGCGCCGCGGCGATCGCCCGGGCCGCCGCCACCGCCGCCGAGCGGTGGCCGAACAGGCCGAACACCGTGGCGCCCGATCCCGACATCCGGGCGAGCCGGCAACCCGGCTGGTCGCGCAGGGCCGCGAGGGTATCGCCGATCACCGGCGCGACCGTGAGGGCGGGGGCCTCCAGATCGTTGCGGGCCGGCGCGATGCGGGCGATCAGCGCGTCGAGACCATTGGTGCCGTCGATCGCCGGATGGGCCTCCTCGGCCAGGGGATGGGCCTCGCCGACCTTGAGCCCCAGCGCGCGGAAGACCGGCGCCGTCTCGACCGGCACGCCGGGATTGATCAGCACCGCCGGCACGGCCGCCAGGGTCAGCGCCGGACCGACCGCCTCGCCGGCGCCGCGCATCATCCGGGCCCGCGGGTCGAGGCAGACCGGCACGTCGGCGCCGGTGCGGCGCGCCGCCGCGACCAGGGCCGGATGATCCGGCAGTAAGCCGTTGAGGCGCCCGAGCAGCCGCAGGGCGCCTGCCGCATCCGACGAGCCGCCGCCGATCCCCGCCGCTACCGGCAGGCGCTTCACCAGATGAAAACGGCCCATCGTCAGCCCGTCGATCTCGGCGGCGAGGTGGCGGGCTGCCCGCATCACTAGGTTGTCGTCGGTCGGACCCGCAGGACCCGCGGTCGGACCGGTGACAACGAGGTCGAGGGCCGGCCCCGGCTCCAGGGTGAGGAGGTCGCCCGCGGAGGAGCCGGCGAAGACCACCAGGCTCTCCAGGGCATGGTAGCCGTCGCCCGGACGCCGGCCAAGGACGTGCAGGGTCAGGTTGATCTTGGCGGGCGCACGGGTGGAGAGGGAAGGCACGGTCACGTCTCTCGAACGGGCAGTTCCATACGGTGTCCGCCTGATCCCCTCTCCCAATCGGGAGAGGGGAGGCGCGCTTGACGTCTGTTCGAACGCATCGACGGAAATCGTATCAAACAAGGAACAGGGCGCGGCGCCCTTCGGCACCGCGCCCGCGATCGCTCTCGACAGTCGGAGGGACGCCCGGGGTCAGCCCCCGCTCTTCGTCTCCGTGCCCATCGCCGGCGGCTCCGTCGGGGCCGGGGCGCCCTTCGGCATTTCGGGCTGAGGGGCAGGGGCGGGCTGGGTCTCGGCGGTGGCGGCGGGCTTGTCCGGCTCCGGCAGCCCGTCCTTCAGCTTGGCCTCGATCTTGACGAGATCCTCCGGCTCGGGGTTCAGGTCCTTGGCGTGCTGCCACTGGAACTTGCCCTCGAGCCGCCGGCCGCTGCGCCAGTAGGCGTCGCCGAGGTGGTCGTTGATGGTCGGGTCGCCGGGCTTCAGCTCGATCGCCTTCTCCAGCTCACGCACCGCATCGTCCCAGCGGCCGAGGCGGTAATAGGCCCAGCCGAGGCTGTCGATGATCATGCCGTCGCGCGGTTGCAGGTCGACCGCCTGCTTGAGCATGCGGAATGCCTCGTCGATGTTCTGGTTCTGGTCGACCCAGGAATAGGCGAGGTAGTTCAGCACCTGGGCGCGGCCGTTGGGCTGGGTTGCGGGCACCAGCTCCAGCGCCTTCTTCAGGTCGGCCTCGGCCTTCGGCCACTCCTTGGCGCGCTCGTAGGACGTGCCGCGGAAGTAGTACAGGGTCCAGTAGTTGCGTGCCGGCTGGTCGCCGATCAGGTCGATCGCCTTGCTGTAGGTCTGGGCCGACTCGGCGTATTTCTTGCGCGAGCGCTGGACGTTGCCGAGCGCCGAGATCACGTCGATATCGTTGGGATAGGTCTTGGCGACCTGGTCGAGATGGGCGAGCGCCGCCTCACCCTTGCCCATCTGCTCGAGGTTGAGGCCGATCTGGATCTCGGCATTGAGCTTGAGCGGGGAATTCGCCGGCATGCGGGCGAAGACCTCGTTCGCCCGGTCCGGTGCCTTCATCCGCTCCAGGGTGTCGGCGAGCGTCAGCAGTGCCAGCGAATGCTCGGGGGCGAGGTAGAGCGCGAGGCGCAAGTACACCACCGCCGGCAATTCGTCGCCCTGCGAGGTGCCGGCCGAGCCGAGGCCGTAGAGCACCTCGGCGGCCCCCTCCTGCGCCGAGCCGATCAGCGGGGTCAGCGGCTTGCCGGCCTTCAGCTTGTCGAGGGCGTCGCGCACGATCGGGTGGCGCGGCAGGACGTTGTCGAATTCCTGGTAGGCCGCCACCGCGAGGTCGGGCCGGCCGGACTCGGCCTCGAAGCGGCCATAGGCGTCGACGATGCGCAGCGTGTTGCGGTCGGTATCGTAGGCCGATTTCAGCCGGCGCTCCGCCTCGACCTTGTCGCCGACGAGCGCCGCGATCAGGCCCGCATGGTAATCGCGAAAGACGTTGTAGTAGCGTTCGCCCTTGAGCTTGTTGATGGTCTCGAGCGCCCTCTTGCCCTCGCCGGCCCCGGCATAGGACCAGGCGCTCAGCAGGGTCGAGGTCAGGTCGGCCGCCGCGCCCTTGCCGCCGCGTTGCAGGTTCTGGCGCGCCGCGGCGAATTGCTTGGCCTTGATCTTCTGCACGCCGAGCGCGAGCTGGGCGAGGCCGTTCGCCCCGTCCCGCGCCGTCAGGCGCTCGGCGGCCCGGAACGCCTCCGGCAGGGAGCCGTCGGCCAGAAGCGCCACGAAGGAGCGTTCGAGGAGTTCCGCGTTGCGCGGGTCCCCCTTGACCGCCTCGCGGTAGTAGGTGGCGGCGGCGGCCGTGTCGCGGGAGGCGCCGGCGATGTAAGCGGCGAGGAAGTTGCCTTCCAGCGAATCCGCCGGCTCGTAGGCCTGTGGCGCCGCGATCTCCCGCGCCGGCACCCGCGCCGCCAGGGCCGGCGCCGTCGAGGCGGCGAGGAGGAGGGCCAGCGCAGCGCGCGCAGATCCGCGGCGGGGGGCGAGGATTCGGGTCTTGAGCACCAAACTCGTGGCTCCGTGATCGCGCCGGCCGCGGAGCCGGCACGCGAAATCGGCGGGACTTTGGACCCTGCGCGGGGCAGCGGCAAGACCAAACGGCGGCGGCGATGTGTCGGGGCCGGCCGGCCCGCGCCCCGGCCGGCTGTCCGGCCGCGGTTCCGGCGGCGCCGGCCGGATAACCGTGATGTCGGTCCGCGGTCCGGTTGTAAGATCGTTATTAAACAATCACTGCGATAGGTAGAAAGATCGATGAAGTCGTTCACCGAGCCGCCGGACATGTCGCTGCGTAGACAAATATTCCTCATCCTGGGTTTGATCGGCTGCCTGCTGGTCTGGCTTGCGGGTTATCAGGTCATCAATGCCTGGAATCGGGCAGACATCATGCGGCGGGCGGCGGACGCCATCCGGATGACCGATGGACTCGCCGCGGCCGCAGCCTCGCTGGCGGCCGAGCGGGGCCTGACCAACGGTTGGCTCGCCAGGCCGCCGGCGGCGTCGGAGCACGCCGCCCTGGCGCGCTTGCGCGAGGACGGCGACCGTCAGCTCGCCGCCGCCTTGGAGCATCTGCGGCAGGATGGCGTCGCCGCGACGGCGGCGGCGGCGGCCCTCGGCGAGGCGCGCCGCGACCTCGCGGTCCTGCGCCAGCGGGTCGACCGCGTGCTCGCCGGCACGCCCGATCCCGACCTCGCCGCCTCCTGGTTCCCGGCGGCGACCAAGGTGATCGCCCGCGAGCAGGACCTGTTCGACGCGGTGCGGGCCGGCATCTCCGGCTCGGTGCCGGTGGGGCTTCACCACGGCCTCGACATCAAGCGGGCGCTCTGGGATGCGAGCGAGTTCGCCGGGCGCGAGCGCGGACGGCTCAACGGCGTCATTGCTGGGCGGCAGGGGCTGACGGTGGAGCAGGTCCGGGCCTTCGCGGCCCTCTCCGGGCGCGTCGACGCCGCGCTCGCCCAGGCCCGCGCCTCCGAACTCGCTCTCTCGCCGGTTTTCCGGGACGCGCTGGCGGCGGCATCCCGCCGGGTCGAGGCGTTCGAGACGACCCGCGCGGCGGTGCTGCGGGCCGGGGCGGCGCGCGAGCCCTACCCGATCGCCGCCGAGGAATGGTTCCGCCAGGCCACCGACGTCATCGCCGGCGTCGCCCAGGCGCGCAGCGCGGCGACCGCCTCGCTCGGCGGGATCGTGGCCGAGGAGAGCCGGGCCAGCGAACGCTGGTTCCTGGCCTCGCTGGCGATCCTCGCCGGCGCCTGCGCGGCGGTGGGCGGCGGTGCGCTGTTGCTGGTGCGCGGCGTGACCGGGCCGCTCGCCCGGATGATCGAGGTGATGCGCCGCCTCACCGCCGGTGACCTCGCCGTTCCGGTCCCGGCCACCTCGTCCCGCAGCGAGATCGGCGCGATGGCGACGGCGATGATGCACCTGCGCGACGGCCTCGCCCGCGCCGCCTCCCTGGAGCAGGAGGCCGCCGCCGCCCGCCTCGGTGCCGAGGCGCAGCGCCGCGCGGCCCTGCGCGAGCTGGCCGACCGCTTCGAGGGCGCGGTCGGCGGCGTGCTGGCCGCAGTCACCGCCGCATCCTCCGAGATGGAAGCCACCGCCCGCGGCATGACCGAGATCGCCGGCCGCACGGCCGACCAGAGCACCAGCGTCGCCTCCGCGGCCGAAGAGGCGTCCTCGAACGTCGCGACGGTTGCGGCGGCAGCGGCCCAGCTCGGCACCTCGGTGCACGAGATCGGCCGCAGGGTTGGGTCCTCCGCCGAGATGGCCCGGAGCGCCACGGCCGCGGCGGCCGAGACCGCCCGCCTCGTCCAGGAACTGCGCCAGGGCTCGGCCAAGATCGGCGACGTGCTGGGCCTGATCTCGTCGATCGCCGCCCAGACCAACCTGCTCGCCCTCAACGCCACCATCGAGGCGGCCCGCGCCGGGGCGGCGGGACGGGGCTTCGCGGTGGTGGCCGCCGAGGTCAAGGCGCTCGCCGGCCAGACCGGCCGCGCGACCGCCGAGATCGCCGACCAGATCGCCCGCATCCAGGGATCCACCGAGCAGGCGGTTGCGGCGATCGGCGGCATCGCCGGACAGATCGACGAGATCAGCATCGCCTCGACGGCGATCGCGGCGGCGGTCGAGGAGCAGGGCGCGGCGATGCAGGAGATCGTCCGCAACGTGTCGGAGGCCGCCCAGGGCACCGGCGAGGTGACGGGCGGCATCGTCCGGGTGGCGGGCGCGGCCGACGAGACGGGGGCGGCGGCGAGCCAGGTCCTGTCGGCGGCGAGCGAGCTGTCGCGTCAGTCCGAGCACCTGCGCGGGGAGGTGGAGCGGTTCCTCTCGACCATCAAGGCGGCGTGAGCCGCGATCGCGGGTGGTGCCAAACCCGGCTCATCGCATCCTCCGCCTCGTCCCGGGCGCCGCTGCGCGGTCCCGGGATGACGCGATGAGTTGAAGTGGGTTGGGCTCATGAACACGGCCCAACCTCTCCTTCACATGTTGACGTAGTTCGGACCGCCCGGACCTTCCGGGGTGACCCAGTTGATGTTCTGGTTCGGATCCTTGATGTCGCAGGTCTTGCAGTGGACGCAGTTCTGCGCGTTGATCTGGTAGCGGGGCGCACCGCCCTCCTCGATCCACTCGTAGACGCCGGCCGGGCAGTAGCGGCCCGAGGGCCCGCCGAACACGTCGTGCTCGGAGGACTTTTGCAGGCCCATATCCTTGACCTGGAGGTGGACCGGCTGGTCCTCCTCGTGGTTGGTATTCGAGAGATAGACCGACGACAGCCGGTCGAAGGTCAGCACCCCGTCGGGCCGGGGGTACGTGATCGGCGTCACGTCCTTGAGCGGCTTGGTGCAGGCATAGTCCGGCTTGCCGTGGCTGAGCGTGCCGAACGGCGACAGGCCGGCCAGCTCGTTCAGCCACATGTCGAGGCCGCCGAGACCCACGCCGACCACCGTGCCGTACTTGGACCAGAGCGGCTTGACGTTGCGCACCCGCTTCAGGTCGTGGCCGATCGGGCTCGCGCGCCAGCCGTCGTCATAGGAGGTCAGCTCGTCCTGGGCCCGGCCGGCGGCCAGCGCCTCGTGGATCGCGCCCGCGGCCTGGATGCCGGAGAGCACCGCGTTGTGCGAGCCCTTGATCCGCGGCACGTTGACGAAGCCGGCCGAGTCGCCGACGAGGCAGCCGCCCGGGAAGACGAGCTTGGGCACCGATTGCCAGCCGCCCTCCATGATGGCCCGCGCGCCGTAGCCGATGCGCTTGGCACCCTCGAACACCTCCCGGATCATCGGGTGGGTCTTGAAGCGCTGGAACTCCTCGAACGGCGACAGGGTCGGGTTCTCGTAGTTCAGGTGCGTCACGAACCCGACCGAGACCAGATGGTCGTCGAAATGGTAGAGCCAGGAGCCGCCGCCGGCCTTGTTCGGCAGCGGCCAGCCCATCGAGTGCCGCACCAGCCCCGGCTGGAACTTGTCGGGCTTGACCTGCCACAGCTCCTTCACGCCGAGACCATACTTCTGATGGTCGGAATGCTGGTTGAGGCGGTAGCGGTCGATCAGCTTCTTGGTCAGCGAGCCGCGGGCGCCCTCGCCGAACACCGTGTACTTGGCGCGCAATTCCATGCCGCGGGTGAAGTCGTCCCGCGCCTCGCCCGAGCGGGCGATGCCGAGATCGCCGGTGGCGACGCCCACCACGGCGCCGGCGGAGTCATACAGAATCTCGGCGGCCGGGAAGCCCGGATAGATCTCGACGCCCAGTTCCTCCGCCTTGCGGCCGAGGTACTTGGTCACGTTGGAGAGCGACCCGACGAAGTTGCCGTGGTTGCTCATCAGTTTCGGGAAGGCGAAGTTCGGCAGCGAGATCCCACCGGCCGGGCCGAGGAACAGGAACTCGTCCTTCACCACCTCGGTCTTGAGGGGACGGTCCGGGTCCTCGCGCCACTCGGGCAGAAGACGGTCGAGGCCGCTCGGGTCGATGACGGCCCCGGACAGGATATGGGCGCCGACCTCGCTGCCCTTCTCGACCACCACCACCGACACCTCGGTGCCGGCCTCGGCGGCGAGCTGCTTGAGCTGGATGGCGGCAGCCAGCCCGGCCGGGCCCGCTCCGACGATCACCACGTCGAAGTCCATCGCCTCGCGTTCCGGCAGCTCCATCCTGGTCCTCCCCTGCTCGCCCAATAGTTCACATATAAACGATCTCGGGCCGCCTCAAGCGGTTCCGTCGCCGGAACCGTGCGACGGCGTGTCCCCGGGCGCAAGCATCCGCCGTCGGCGGCGCCTGTCAGAATGCCTGTGCGCGTCATGGCGCGCCGGTTGTCCACAGCCGCGCGGCACGCCACATCCCTCTCATGACACCCGACGCTCCCGACAGCCGCGACCTGCTCTCCTTCCTCGACTTCCACGTCGCGGCGGGCGTCGATGCCGTGCTGGACGAGACGCCGCACGACCGATTCGCCGAGCCGGAGGCGCCGCGCCGGGCCGTTCGGGCGGAATCCGAGCCACCGGCGCGTCCGGCGCCGATCGCCGCGGAGGCTCCGGCCCGGGCTGCGCCGCCGCGCCGGGAGCCTTCACCGCAACCCGAGGCGCCGCGCGCGGAGGCGCCGAGCACCTATGGCCGCTCCGCCGCCGCCGCTCCCGGCGAGGCCGCGGGCGATGCGCGGGACCTCGCCGCCACCGCCGCGACCCTGGAGGAGCTGGAGGGGCTGCTCGCCCGGTTCGAGAGCTGCGCGCTCCGCTTCACCGCCAAGAACCTGGTCTTCGCCGACGGCAACCCGCAGGCCCGGGTGATGTTCGTCGGCGAGGCGCCCGGCGCCGACGAGGACCGGGTCGGCAAGCCGTTCATGGGCCGCTCCGGCCAGCTCCTCGACCGGATGATGGCGGCGATCGGCCTCGATCGCACCAACGCCTATGTGGGCAACGTCGTGCCCTGGCGTCCCCCGGGCAACCGCAACCCGACCCCGCAGGAACTCGCGACCTGCAAGCCGTTCATCGAGCGGCAGATCGCGCTCGCGGATCCCGACATCCTGGTCTGCCTCGGCGGGGTGGCCACGCAGGCGCTGGCCGGCACCAAGGACGGCATCCTGAAGTCCCGCGGCCGCTGGTTCCCCTATCGCACCGATAAGCGCGAGATCCGGCTGCTCGCCACCCTGCACCCGGCCTACCTGCTGCGCCAGCCGTTGCAGAAGCGGCTCGCCTGGCGCGACTTCCGCGCCTTGCGCGCCGCCCTCGACGCAGGCCGCCCGTGAGCCGGTCCGGGCGGCATTGGCGGGGCCGCCGAAGCGGAACCGTGCCCGATCCTGGTCGATTACTCTTGAGCCTCGGGCCTGCGCCGCGTAGCCGTCGCGGCGTAAGGCATGGGCCAACGGGTAGCTGAGCATGCGCTGGGAAGATTTTCGCACCTCCGACAATGTCGAGGACCGTCGCGGCGAAGGCGGGGGTGGAGGCTTCGGCTTCCCGGGCGGCGGCGCCGGCGGCCTCGGCATCGGCACGATCGTGATCCTGTGCATCATCGGCTGGGTCACCGGCATCAACCCGGCGATCCTCATCGGCGGCGCCGAGACCATGACGCGCACGCGGGCGCCGCAGGAGCAGGCCCAGCCGCGGCCGGGCCAGCAGCGCACCGGCGCGCCCTCCGACCAGATCGGCAAGTTCGCCGCCGCGATCCTCGGCAACACCGAGGATGTGTGGAGCCAGGTGCTGCCGAACCAGACCGGGCGGCAATACACCCCGACGACGATGGTGCTCTATACCGGCGGCACCCGCAGCGGCTGCGGCCAGGCCCGGGCCGCCATGGGGCCGTTCTACTGCCCGCTCGACAAGAAGGTCTATCTCGACACCTCCTTCTTCAAGGAGATGGAGCAAAAGTTCCACGTCAAGGGCGACTTCGCCTATGCCTACGTGATCGCCCACGAGGTCGGCCACCACGTCCAGGACGTGCTCGGCATCCTGCCCAAGGTGCAGAGGAAGCAGCAGCAGGTCGGCGAGCGCGAATCGAACGCTCTCTCGGTGCGCGTCGAGCTGATGGCCGATTGCCTCGCCGGCGTCTGGGCCAAGAACTCCGACGACCGCTTCAAGGCGCTGGAGCCCGGCGATATCGAGGAGGCGATGCAGGCGGCGAGCGCCATCGGCGACGACAAGCTCCAGAAGCAGAGCCAGGGCTACGTGGTGCCGGATTCCTTCACCCACGGTTCCTCGGCCCAGCGCATGCGCTGGTTCCAGACCGGCTTCCGCAGCGGCCAGACCCAGTCCTGCGACACCTTCCGGGCGTCGCAGCTCTGATGGCGAGCCTCGACCAACGCCGCCTCGACCAAACCCGCGCCTTCGTGCCGCTCGGCATCGCCGTGCTCACCGTCTCGGACACCCGCACGCTCGGCGATGACCGCTCGGGCGACACCCTGACGGAGCGGCTGGAGACGGCAGGCCACCGGCTCGCCGCCCGGGCGATCGTGCCGGACGAGGTCGAGGCGATCCGCGCCCAGGTGACGGCCTGGGCCGCCGATCCCGCCATCGACGTGGTCATCACCACCGGCGGCACCGGCTTCACCGGCCGCGACGTGACGCCGGAGGCTCTGGAGCCATTGTTCGAGAAGCGGATGGACGGGTTCTCGGCCGTGTTCCACCGCATCTCCTACGACAAGATCGGCACCTCGACGCTCCAGTCGCGGGCCACCGCCGGGGTGGTGAACGCCACCTACGTGTTCGTGCTGCCGGGCTCGCCCGGGGCCTGCCGCGACGCCTGGGACGGCATCCTGTCGGCGCAGCTCGATTACCGGCACCGGCCGTGCAACTTCGTCGAGATCATGCCGCGCCTCGACGAGCACCTGAAACGCGGCGCCGTCACCCCCGCAGCAGCGAAGCCCGCAGGGGCCTGACCGGCAGGCGGGCCTTGAGCGGCAGGCCCGCCCGCAGGGCCTGGACCCGCACGAGGTCGCCGGCCCGCACCTGGCGGGTGCCGGTCAGCGCCTCGCGCCGTCCGGCGATCCGCTCGAAGAGCGGCGCGTGCGGGCGGCGCAGGCGGCCGACCGCGTCGGCTTGCGTGCCGGCCTGCATCATGGCGCCGAACCGGTCGACGACCCGGATCCAGCCCTCCGCCGGCACGTCGCCGGCTTCGAGGCACAGCATCCAGGGCCGGCGCGCCAGCCCGGCCGCCGCCAGCCACGGGCTGCGGCCCCGCGCCACCAGCGCCGCTCCCGTGCTCTCCGCCATGGTGCCGACCTCCGGGTCTTCCGGATCGGCAGCGGCGATCACCGCATCGCCCACCACGCCCGCCGCGACGCCGGCCA